>JAATFE010000482.1 GCA_015655365.1 Terriglobales bacterium | reverse complement strand
CTATGCGCCCCGCATTGAAACCGTGATGATCCCGACCGACAAGATTCGCGATCTGATCGGCAAGGGTGGCGCAACCATCCGCGGCATCATCGAGCAGACAGGCGCCAAGATCGACGTGGACGACACCGGCCGCGTCAATGTTGCCTCCTGCGACAGCGAGGGTTTGAAGAAGGCGCTCGAAATGATCGGCAACATCACCGCCGTGCCCGAAGTAGGGAAAGTCTACCTCGGCAAGGTGGTCCGGTTGGCCGAGTTCGGCGCGTTTGTCGAGCTGTTCCCCGGAACCGACGGATTGCTCCACATCTCCGAGATTGCAGAGCACCGCGTCAAGGAAGTGAAGGACGAGCTGCGCGAGGGCGACCAGGTGATGGTGAAGGTTTTGGCCATCGAAGGCAATCGCATCAAGCTCAGCCGCAAGGCGCTGATTAAGGAACAGAAGGCCAAGCTGGCGCAGACGGCTCCCGCCGAAGGCTCCGATGCCGAAGTGGAAATCGAAGCCTCGGAAGCACCTGCGGCTCCGGCCAAGGCCCGCAATGAGTTCGACGAGCGTCAGCCCAGCTCCAACCAGAGCACGATCCTCATCGAAGGCGGCGAGGATTTTGACGAGGTTGAGGGCGAAGAGTTCGACGAAGACAACGAGCCGAACTTCAACCGCGCGGAAGGCGCGCCGGTGCCGGCAGTTGCGGCAGCGGGTGCTGCCCGTCCGGCGGGCGCAGCCAACAACAATAACCGCCGTCGCCGTCGCCGCCGTCCAGGCGGTGGTACAGGCGCCGGCGGTGGACGTGGACCAAGCGGTGGCGGTCAGGCTTAATCGCCAGCTACCTCGAAACAAACGGAACGGCCCGGACTCAGTGTCCGGGCCGTTCCGTTTGCAGAGAACCTGGTGGCGTTGCTGTTGGCGAAAGTGGGGACCAGTTGATTTTGTACCTTGGGTTCGTGCTCTCCCAGGTCTCAAAAGCGAGACCTGGGGCATCCAGCGCTGGTATAAATTCATGCAGTCAAAGACCTAGAAAAATGCTCTAACTTATTGTTCGGTGGGCGAGGCGGGCTGTCTCTGTTGCAGCGCGGAAAAAGCACAGGAGGGAACAAAAGGCGCTTGACTGCGCCTGCCGGCAGAGCCGTGTTTGGTTCTGTACATGCGGAGGTCGGCTGCGATGCAGAGAGCCTCAGGGTCAGATGCGTCTTCCGGAAAAATCGCAATGCCGATGCTGGCGCCGATCTGGACCGAATGTTCGCCGAACTGCATCGGTCTGCCGATGAGCTTCTCCAGAGATTGACCCACGAGCAAAGCATCTTCGCGGCTGGCAGTCTCCTCAAGGATGACCGAGAACTCGTCGCCGCCGGTTCTGGCTGCCGTGTCGGAGCGGCGAACCCGCTTGGACAAGATCGAGCCCACCTGCTGGAGCAGAAGGTCGCCCACATGATGCCCCAGGGTGTCATTGATCCGCTTGAACTCGTCCAGGTCGATCACCATCAAGGCGGCACGCGTCCTGGTGCGGCGAGCGCGCTCGATGGCGCTCGTCAGGCGGTCCTGAAAGAGACGGCGGTTGGGCAATCCGGTCAAAGGATCGTGCAGGGCCAAGTGCCTGTTGTGTTCGATCTGCTCTTCAAGCAACAGGAGCATCATGCCCACGGCAACGAGGTATTTGGGAAGGTTCCAGATGTCATTCTGGGCACGAGCCTGGCCAAGATAGGCCACCATGAGCGGAGATACCAGGAAGAGAAACGCCCAGGACAGAAAGCCGGTGATCGTGATGAAAGTGCCGGCGGTGGCGCGCCGATAGCGATAGATGAAATGGACGCTGCACCCTAGATAGATATTGAACAGCACTGCGTTGATGGCCAGATCGCCGCCGTTGCCGGGCCGATACTGGAAAAGCAGCAGAAAGGCCGAGAGCACGCAATAGGGAAGCATCGTGATCCAGCGGAATCGGTGGTTAAATCTGCTCAAGCTGAAAAGCAGGACTGCCATCGGGGCGGCCCCAATCACGACCGAGGCCGCGGTCAAGGCCCAGGCAGGGCCCGCCAGGAGAACGGTGATGTAGAACGTGTGCCCAACAACGAGCGAAGCTACGATCCAACGACTCGATATCTCCTTGCGATAAGGGACCGTGGCCCACATGAACAGGATTCCTGCCCAGGCAAGGGCCGCGATGCTGACAATCTCGGCGAGCAAGCCAAAAAGTCCAGGCAATGGCAGGAAGAGTATGGCGGCAAAATGCACCACAATCATCAGCCAGCCGATGAGCCATAACCCTGAATCCTGCTCACGGTTGCGCCGCACAACGGACGCGAAAGCCCACGCCAGCAGTGCCGAGACCGCCAAGTCCGGTAACTGAGTCCAGTTGAGCACCTTCACCTCTCAGAGCGTAACCAGAGTTCTTGTGTTCTTTCGGATCTCATGCAGGGTCGCCGCTCCCTGATGGTCGCGTCAACGTGAACGCTGTGCTTTCGGGATATACCGACCCTGGTTCCGCTATAGCAGCAAGGCTCGTCTTCCTAGCATCGACGATTTGGAAAGCTTTGAAAGGACTCTTTGGTTCTTTTAACCAAACCTTAGTGCGAACCAAAGTAACCATGCCCCCGTAATTCCCTGGATGACTATGAAAAAATCTGCGTAACTTCTACCTTCGTCTCCACTAAACTCAGGACGATGGCAGCCTGTTTTTACATCGTCGTCGAAGGGGAAGATCCTGGGTTCGACATCTTCGTGAACGGCCAGGCATTGGCCCGCAACGAAGACGCCTTGGAGAAGTTGGCGGAGCGGCTGAAGGTGAGTCCTCTGCTGGAATACTTTTCCGCGGACGAGAATTCCATGGCGATGCTGCTGGAGCAGGGCGCGGGCAACCCCGAGTGGGCAGACCACCTGCCGGAGACCCAGTGGTTCAGCGCCGCGGACGGCCTGGTGACGGTCCGGGCCCTGATTGAATTTCTGACAGTCACGCCCCTCGGCATGGGATCGGAGACGCGGGCGATTTTCTCCGAACTGCGTGAGTTTGAGCGCGTGTTGAGCAAGACTGCCCAACACGGCTTGCGCTGGAACCTGGCGGTTAGCTGGTACTAGGTTTTTGACCAATTGATTTTGTACCTTGGGTTCGTGCTCTCCCCGGTCTCAAAAGCGGGACCTGGGGCACCCAAGCTGATACAAATTCATGCAGTCAAAAACCTGGTTTTACTAATCCCCGGCAGCCTCTTCGTCTTTTGGCGGAAAGATGTTTCCCATGCGGCGGATCTGGGCACCGACGCCGGCCAGCTTCTCCTCGATGCGCTCGTAGCCGCGATCCATGTGATAGACGCGGTCGAGGATGGACTCGCCATCGGCGACCAGCGCCGCCAGCACCAGCGAGGCCGAGGCCCGCAGATCCGAGCACATGACGGCAGCCGCGGAGAGCTTGGCGGGGCCGCGGACCGTGGCGGTGCGGCCGTCTACCTTGATATTCGCGCCCATGCGCACCAATTCCTGCACGTGCATGAAGCGGTTCTCGAAGATGTTCTCCTTGATGATGCTTACGCCCTCGGCCTGGGTGGCAAGGGCCATGTATTGCGCCTGCATGTCGGTCGGGAAGCCGGGATACTCCTCGGTGGAGATGTCGGCCGCACGCAGTTTTCCGTCGGCACGCACGCGCACGGAATCGGGGCCCAGAATGTCTACGCAGACGCCTGCTTCTTCCAGCTTGGCGATGACCGCGCGCAGATGATTGGGATTGCAGTCGGCCACGGTCAGGTCGCCGCGAGTGATGGCGCCGGCTACCAGGAAGGTTCCCGCTTCGATGCGGTCGGGGTTAATGCGGTAATGCGCTCCATGGAGTCGGCTGACACCTTGTACCCGGATGGTGGAGGTGCCTGCGCCCTCGATCCTCGCGCCCATGGCGGTCAGCAGTGCCGCCACGTCGGTGACTTCAGGCTCGCGCGCGCAGTTTTCCATCAGCGTTTCGCCTTCGGCCAGCACTGCGGCCATCAGCAGGTCTTCGGTGCCGGTGACGGTGATCTTGTCGAAGACCAAATGCGCCCCGTGG
>JAATFE010000414.1 GCA_015655365.1 Terriglobales bacterium | reverse complement strand
TCGGTGTAGCCGCCAACTTCAATGTTGAGTCCGGGATACGCGATCAGAATTCCGGCAACCTTGGCCAGCTTCTCGCGTGCGCCGGGCTTCAATGTGAATTTGCCGGTATCGAACAATACGTCCGACATGCTGACGATCAGTCCGCGAGCGCTGTCACGGGTTTCGAGGATCTTGTTCAACTGCTCGGACAATTGCGCGCGCATGGCGGCCTTGTCGGTAACAGCCTCGTGTTCGCCCTGCTGCGCTTGTGCAGCCGCCAGACGAGCCTGGTCGGCATCGGCCTGAGCCGCGGTGACGGCCGCTGCCGAGGCAGTTTGATTCGCAGCCATATCCGACTCAGCCTTTTGTTTCAAACGGGTTGCGTCGTCGGCCTGCGCCTGCGTCCTTGCCTGAGCGTCACTGGATGCCTGGCGCTCATTCGCGAGACGGTCTGCGTCGATCTTCTTGACGGCGATCTCACGCGCGTCTTCTGCAGTCTGCACTGCTTCGCGAGCGGATGCAATCAGCGGTTTTTTGTCGATGTGCTTCCGGGATGCATACTCGTCAACCGTTTTCATCAACTCGGCGGCATGCTGATAGCTGGCGCTTGCATACGTGTCAGCCCCTTCGGATTGAGCGACGCGCAATGCATTTCTCGCTTCGAAGAACTCCAGCGGCAGGTTCGCGTTCAAAACCACTGGGTCGAACTTGTAACCGGTGGGAAGATATCCGCCGCGTTCCAGCAGTTCATACTTCGCATCCACTGTTTCAACGGTTCCCTTGGTGTCTGCCCGAATAACGTTCTCAAGCACAACCACATTGCTTGGCTGACGGACGGCATAGTAGGGTTCGGCGGTGACAATCAAAGCGAATGCTTGAAAGTCGGTAGTTGCGGTCAGTTTGCTGCGATTGTTGTCGCCAACCAAAACTTCTCCCAAGTTCTTGGGGCTGCCCTCTGGAGAGATTGCCCACAAGACATATGTGAGATACTCCCCGCCAAAGGTTGTAGGACTTTGCAGGTTGCCGAATTCGGCTTCGACTTCCATGGTGCCGCGCTTGCTGCGCACTTTGGCGTTGCCGTCGGCCGAAGGCATCAGCGCAGTGCCGGCGAAATTGACTTCAGAAGCGCCGCTGCGATGCTTGTAGTTGACGGCCTGGACCGAGCGGCTGATTACGACGACGCGATAGGTCAATGCAGGGCTTGCGGATACTGCAACTGCTGTAGCCTGCGGACCGGCTTGAGCAAACGCGCTCAAGCTGAGGGCACTTCCAATCACGAACAAAAGCGTGCGCTTCAAGATACCTCCTGCGGGCAGATTTCTGCCGTATTACGTGTTACTTGTGTTGTGTTGCGGGAAAAGCAAAATTCAGTTCCAGGTCAGTTCGGACTCAATGCCCAATACGGAACTGGGAAAGATACTCGAAGAGTCCAAATAGCTGCATGAGCCACAGAACCACGGCAATCACCACAACACCGTTCAGGATGCTCTTAATCTGGCTCTGCATGGGGATGAAACGATTGACCAGCCAAAGCAGCAGGCCGATTACACCCAGCGTAATGACAACAGTGACGAGTGGCATTCGATGTTCTCCGATCGCTTTCATTCTTCCAAGGAAAGGAACAGATAGCTGAGCTACAGTGCACACGACCGCTTTGGGACTTTGGGCTCATCCGTTCCGGCGGACCTTTGGATTAATACAGATCAGGCGGCGATTCGTTGAGGAATCGCCGCCTGGACTTTGCCTGAAAAGTTGCCCGGAGAGTTGAGATCGAGGTTTCCTACTTTGGGTTCTTCGGGGATGTTTTGGTAGGATGTGCCTTCACCGCACTCTCATCCACAAGGACATCTCCCGCACTATCGAACATTGCGCCGGATGGAATCAGCACGGTAATAACGGTCATTTCGCTCCCCGTGCCGGTGTAGACGGCAACACGGGACGAATCGATTCCCTTCTCACCGACCAGATAGGCCTTGGTGTTGACGGCCCGCTCGGAAGCGATCTTCGTGCCGCCCTTCTCGGCGGTGGAAGCATTCCCCACAAGCGCAACTTTTGCGTCCGCGTTGCGCTGCAGATTGAGTGCGACATCGTCCAGACAGGCTTTGCCTTCGTTATCCACGCGAACGGGCCGGCGGACATCGCGCTCAAAGTGGACGGTGCACAATTCGCTGACGGCAGGTTTGGCCGCGGCGGCAGGAACGACCACCGTCACCGAGGTCGTGTCCGTAGCCGTCTGCCCTTTGTCATCCGCCACATTACAAGTAACGCTGACGCTTCCAACTGCAACGCCCGAGGTGGACAGAGTCGCGGTCGATCCCGTTCCACTCACAGAACCGGAAGTTGCGCTATAGCTGTAGGTAAGCGGACGGCTTTGCGGGCTAACGCCATTTGCCGTAATTGTGGAGGGATCGCCGGAAGTGACGGTAGAGGGATTGGCGGAGCAGCCCACTGTCGGCGGTTCATAAGCTTTCACCGCATACTGCGCCGTGCAGTCTGCATTCTCGCCGGGCTTTTCACCTTCCGAAACGTGACCTTTCAGCGTATAGGTTCCAATCGCCAGATTCGTCGTGTCGATCTTCGCGGTGCTCGACACCCCGACCACTGTGCCACCATCCACCGCCCATGTGTAAGT
>JAATFE010000516.1 GCA_015655365.1 Terriglobales bacterium | reverse complement strand
TGAAGTTTCCGTCTTCATGTACTGGGGCGTTAGCGCCGTCGGGCAACTCTCTGGCCGTCACGTACCCCGGCGTATGGGCATCGCGTGTCGGGGGAGTGGGGCGCACCGGGTGCGCCGCCGTCTGAGCCCATGCCGGACCTGCGATGGCGAGTATGCCGCTCAAGAAAGTTACGCTCAAAAGACGATGCATTGATTGCTCCCTTTGTCTCAGTAGTACACATTCCGGCCGCAAATGGGGTAGATTCAATCTGTTCCGCACACGCATATCCCGCCCAAACCGGTGGCTGAAATATACCACTGCGACATTCGCCTACAAACCCTGTCGCACTGTAACCCGCCAACACTCGTTCCCGTGATAGCATATTCGGCAAAGGCCACACCCGACCCCGGTGTGCCCTGGCTATGGAGGTTCTCTATGGGCCCACTGTCCCGCCGCGAATTCATCAAGACCTCGCTTGCTGTTGGAGCTTTGAGCAGTGTCTCCACACTTCCCTTGCACGCCTCGCCCCGCACAGCCACCGACGTGGTGCCGCTTGGCAAGTCGGGCATGCAGGTCACGCGCCTTGCCTTCGGCACCGGCAGCAAGAATGGCCACGTGCAGGCGGCGCTGGGCCAGCGCGAATTCACGCGTCTCATCCACTACGCTTACGATCGCGGCATCCGCTTCTTCGAGACGGCCGAGGCCTATGCCACGCCTGCCATGCTGGGCGAGGCCCTCAAGAGCTTCCCGCGCGACAGTTATCGACTGATGAACAAGGTGACTACCGACCCGGGCGTCGATCCGATGACGCGCTTCGACGAGATGCGCCGCACCATGCAAACCGAGTACTTCGATATCATGCTGCTTCACTGGCAGCACACGCCCGACTGGTTCGCCGCAACCGGACGCTGGCAAGACGGCGTGCTCGAAGCGCAATCGAAGAAGATTGTCCATACCCGTGGCGCATCGATTCACGGCCTGCCCGCGCTCCGCCAGGTGCCGGGCAACAAGTGGCTTGAAGTCGCCATGATCCGCATGAACCACAACGGCACGGTCATGGACAGCGCCGTGGCCGATGACGGCAACCGCGGCAACGTGCCTGAAGTGGTGGAGCACGTGAAGCAGGTAAAGCAGCAGGGCATGGGCGTCATCAGCATGAAACTCTGCGGCGACGGAGCCTTCACCCGCCACGAAGACCGCCAGGACGCCATGCGCTTCGCTTTCAAGAACGCCGGCATCGATTGCGCAACGGTTGGCTTCAAGAGTACGCAAGAGATCGACGAAGCTATCGACAACATGAATCTCGCGCTGGTTTGAGACCTGCCAGTACGGCGAGCGCTGGAGAGTCTCGCCTATAGCGAAACCAGAGTTGGTGTATCCCGAAAGCACTACACCAAAGTCGACGCGACCATCAGGGAGCGGCGACCTTGCACGAAACTCACCGGGCCACAGGGACTCTAGTTTCGCTCTAACTCAAACATTTCCGAGTTATGGCATCCTCGACTTGAGCTTGATCGTTTCGCCGTCCACCGTGAAGCTGCCGTATCCGCGATGGTGGATGGTCTTTGGATCCTTCTGCGCCGGATCGGTCCAGGCTTTGACGACTTCAAGCACAAACAGGCCGTATTGATTCACGAGTTGCGTATTGACCACCTTGCATTCGAGGTTGGCGAAACACTCGGCCACCAGCGGCGCGGCCACGTGACGGGCAGACTTCGCGGTCAGGCCGAAGCGCTCGAACTTATCCACATCGCGGCCCGAGCAGTTTCCGATCTGTACCACCTTGGGC
>JAATFE010000092.1 GCA_015655365.1 Terriglobales bacterium | reverse complement strand
TGGTTCACGCTCTTGACGCTCAGGGTGTAACAAAGATCGTCGTGCACGCGCACCTGCGCGCGGGCAAACCCGGTCATCGAATAAATCGGCATAATCTACTTCCCTCTTACGGTGGTGAGCGGCGGCTCGGCAGCGGGCGCGCCGGGCGTCTCCGAGTCCAATGGCTCGGGCACGTCCATGAACTGCAATTGATAGAGCCGCTGATAGGTGGGCGAAGAGACGAGCAGTTCCTCGTGGGAACCGATGGCAGTGATGCGTCCTTCTTCGAGGACGGCGATGCGATTGGCGCGGCGGATGGTTCCAAGCCGATGGGCGATGACCAGCACGGTGCGGCCCTGCATGAGGTTGGCCAGAGCGGCCTGGACGAGCGATTCGCTTTCGGCGTCGAGCGCAGAAGTAGCTTCGTCGAGGATAAGGATCGGCGAGTTTTTGAGGATGGCGCGGGCAATGGCCAGACGCTGGCGTTCGCCACCGGAGAGGCGGAAACCCTTTTCGCCGATGACGGTGTCGTAGCCCTGCGGCATGCTCATGATGAAGTCGTGGGCCAGGGCATTGCGGGCGGCCAGTTCAACAACAGAGCGCTTCACCTCGGGCTGGCCGTAGGCGATGTTGTTGCGCACCGTGTCGTTGAAAAGGATGGTTTCCTGGGTGACCTGGGCAACCTGGCGGCGCAAGGACGAAAGCGTCAAATCGCGCAGGTCGTGGCCGTCGACAAGGATGCGGCCGGAGGTGACGTCGAAGAAGCGGGGAATGAGATTGACCAGGGTCGACTTGCCCGCGCCGCTGGGGCCAACCAGGGCCATGACCTCGTCCGCATGGACGTTGAAATCGACGTGATGGAGGATCTGGTGTTCGCCGTCTTCGGTGCTGTAGGAGAAGCCTACATTCTCAAACGTGACGGACTTGGCAAAGCCCTTCAGAGCCAGGGCATGGGGTTTCTCCTTGACGTCGTCCTTGGTGTCGAAGAAGCCGAAGATGGAGGCGGACGCGCCCATAGCCTGCTGGAAGCTGTTGTAGAAGTAAGCGAACTTGCGGACCGGATCGTAGAGCTTGAAGAGCAGGATGATGAACGCGCCGAAGATACCCATGGTCATGTGGCCATGGATGATCTCATTGCGGCCGATGAAGAGGAACATGGCGATGGCGATGGCACCGACCGAGTCCATGAGCGGCGAGCTGATGGACTGAATGCGCACGCTGCGCAGGTTGGCGCGGAAGAGGCGCGTGGCCGCTTTCTTGAAGCGCAGAACCTCCCACAACTCAGTGCTGAAAGCCTTTACGATGCGGTTGCCGGTGACGGTTTCATGGAGGATGTTCTGGATTTCGGCGAGCTTGTCCTGGCCGGTGCGAGTGCGGGTGCGGACTTCCCTGCCGATTTTGCGGGCGGAGGTGATGACCACGGGCACAAACAGGAGCAGAGCCCAACTGAGATGGCCGCCAAGGCGGATGACGAAGACCAGCCCGACAACGAAGGTAAAGAATTGCTGGAGGAACTCGCCGATGACCGAGCTAACCGCATTCTGAACGCGATCCACATCGTTGATGAGAGTGGAGAGGATGGTGCCGGTGGCGTGCTTGTGGAAGAAGCTGGAGGAGCGGCGCAGGGTGGCTTCGTAGAGGTGATTGCGCAGATCGGTGATCATGCCGAAGCCGGCGTAGTTGACCAGATAGGTGCCCAGGTAATCGCAGAGGCCCTTGAGCACCGTGGCGACAACCAGCGCAAAGGCCACGACGTTCCACGCGTTGTGCATGTGCAGAAACGAGGGAACGATGACTCTCAGGTCGAAGTGCCAGGGGGAGTTGGGCAGACCGAGAAGGATGGGGCCTTCGGGCGCGTCGGGGCGGAGGACCTGATCGAAGATGGGCTGAAAGAGGAGGGTGCGAAAGGTGTCAAGGACGCCCACCATGGCCAGGAAAAGGACTCCGGGGAGCCACTGGAACCAGAAAGGCGCGCCGTAGCGCAGGAGGCGCAGGAAGTTCTTCATGCCAGCCGGCCTGCCAAGTGGGAACAAAATCTCGGGGCGAACCCCGGGCGCTGGGTGCAAAACTCCATCCCCGTATTGTATCCGGTCGGTTGCCCGCGCCTTGGGACTCTGGGTCTTTGACCGGATGATTTAGGGCGAAACTAGAGTCCCTGTGGCC
>JAATFE010000461.1 GCA_015655365.1 Terriglobales bacterium | reverse complement strand
GCGGGCATCATCACCCGTAAGAGCATGGAAGTCAATCAGAACGTCGCTCCGGGCCAGAACCTGACAACACTGGTCTCTCTGGAAGGGCTATGGATCACGGCCAACTTCAAGGAGACCCAGCTCAAGCACATGGCCGCCGGTCAGCCGGTCGAGATCGAAGTGGACGCCACGGGCAAAACATATAAAGGCAAGGTGACGCAGATTGGCGGAGCTACCGGCTCGGTGCTGTCCCTGTTCCCGCCCGAAAATGCTACAGG
Source organism: Terriglobales bacterium (assembly GCA_015655365.1). Taxonomy (GTDB): domain Bacteria; phylum Acidobacteriota; class Terriglobia; order Terriglobales; family Acidobacteriaceae; genus Telmatobacter. The sequence continues at coordinate 2,760 of JAATFE010000461.1, read as the reverse complement.
TAACTACGTCAAGGTGGTGCAGCGCGTCCCGGTTCGTGTGGATTTTACCGACTTGAACAACGAAGACCCCAACCACGCCCTGCGCCCAGGCCTTTCGGTCGAGCCCAAGGTACGAGTCAAGTAAGAAGCAACATGCAGCACCTAGGTCTCTGACCGCATGAATCTGTATCAACGCGGGGTGCCCCAGGTCCCGATTTTGGGACCTGGGAAAGCACGAACTCAAGGTACAAGATCATCCGGTCAAAAACTGGCAAAAACTCCCAGCCTTGCTCTCAAGGCTGGGAGCTTTTTGCTTTTGGGACCGCGAAAACCGACCAATGGATATATTTCTTGTGTAGCTCTTATTGAAGGAGGAGCTGAAGTGGCGCGAGTGGCAATCGTCGGGGTAGGAGCAATTGGGGGAGTGCTGGCGGCGCTTCTTGAGGTTACAGGGAGTCATGAAATTACACTTTGTACGCGGCGTCCGATGGTTCGGCTGACCGTGCGGACACCGGGCAGCGTCGTGACCGTGAAAGCCAAGAATTTCACTGCCCCTGCTCTGGCCGAGCCCGTGAATTGGGTGATCGTGGCCACCAAGGCCTACGATGCGCAGGGCGCAGCGGCGTGGTTCCCTGCCCTTTGCAAGAACAACGCTCCGGTCGCGGTGGTCCAGAACGGCGTGGAGCATCGGGAGCGGTTTGCGCCCTATGTGAACCCCGATTCGATTGTGCCGGTCATCATCGATTGCCCTGTGGAGCACCAGAAAGATGGAACAGTGCGGCAGCGCGGCCCGGCGCACATGAAGGCGGAAGCCGGCCCGCTCGGCGCTGAATTTGTCCAACTCTTTGAGGGTTCCCGTGCACAGGTCGAGCAAACCGCAGACTTTGTTTCGGTGGCTTGGCGCAAGCTCTGCGTCAACTCGGTGGGAGCACTCTCCGCGCTGACCATGAAACCGGCCGGCGTGCTGCGCGGGGAAGCCATGGCGGAGATTGCCCGGCAGATGGTTGCGGAGTGCGTTGCGGTGGGCCGGGCCGAAGGCGCTCAGCTCGACGACAGCACCGCACAGCAGGTGTTGGACGGGTATCGCGCGCAGCCGCTGGACTCGGTCAATTCGATGCTCGCGGACCGGCTGGCAGGCCGGCCCATGGAGATCGACACGCGCAACGGGATCATTGTGCGCAAAGGAGCGAAGCACGGAATCAAGACGCCTCTGAACCAGATGGCCGTGGCGCTGCTTCAAGTTCTATAAGCACTCGATGGCAGCGCTCTCAGTAGGAGAGCGCCATGGCCATCTGATACTTGCCGCCAGCCGGAATCGTAACCGCGCGATCCGCCACGTCGCAGCGTTCCACGCAGATGTATCCAACGTGATTGCCTTCACCGATGTCGGCAATGTTCTTGTCGTTGCTCCAGCAATTCCAAACCACGGCGCACTTGGTGTCGGCTTCGATCTTCACATTGCCGGTTGCCACCTTCAGCGTCTGCACCGCGGGAACATCCAGATAAATGCGGTCCGTGATTGCCGTGATCGCGATTTCGCCCTGCTGCGGCTTGCGAATCATGTTGTCCATCTTGTCGATGTACGTGGTGTTTTCCAAGCCTGCCACGCACACATCGGCAACATTCGGAACCGCGAAATAGTTGTGGCAAGCAAACGCGAAAGGCGCAGCCGTGGCGCTGCGATTCTCGGCGCTGAATGCGACCTTGAGGCGGGTTCCGACCACGACTTCCATGCGGAAAGTGAACGCGTGGGGCCACAAAGCGCAGACCGTGGCGTCTCCAGCCAGTTCGAGTACCACGCGGGTTGAGCCGTCAGCGCAGATTCCTGCCTCCACCATGGACCACTCCATGATCCTGCCAAAACCGTGCTGCAGCGTGCCGTCCGAGCCGGGGCCAAACCACGGCACACACAAGGGAATGCCGCCGCGGATGGGCTGACCGGCCTTGAGCGCAGACTTGGGCGACACCCAAAGCATCTCCCGCTGGCCCGCGGGCTTGAACGACATCAGGTGCGAGCCTTGCAGGGCAATGACGGCGCGGCCCAATTTGTTTTCCACCACGAGCATCGGCAAACCGGCATCCCCTGCCTTGTGCAGCGCAGGGTAGAGTTCGGTGGAAGGAACCAGCTTGATACCGGCGGGCTTTAGAAGCTGCATGAAATCGGGTTGAATAGCCAGGGGGATTCTCCTTGTAAAAGATCTATTGTAGAAGCCCGAAATCGGCAGGAATCTTCCACCCAACCAGACCAAACGCGGCAAGACGTGTTTCAGACGCGCCAATATCAGCCTCTAGTCTCCGTGCCGCTCACACGTTCGCAGGTTCCTGCACGGCTGTGCGCGTGACCGAGATGACGCTGATATCGTCCTCCTGGCCAAGGCAAGGCGCAAAGTCATTTCTTCAAGGTCCTGACTCGATATTCAACAAGACACGGTAACTCTGGTTCCGCTCTCGTTGGAAACCAGAAGCCGTGTAGCCGTATAAACTGAATGCTGCACAGCGATGAAAGACTCGATCCACGTTTCGAAAGAAAACTACCTTAAAGCCATCCTGGAAGCCGAAGCGGAGGGCCGTCAGGTGATTTCGGCCATGCTGGCGCACTGGCTTGAGGTCTCGCCGCCGTCGGTGACCATGGCGCTCAAGCGGCTCAAGCGCGACGGCGATGTGGAGGTGGGCGCGGATGGCATTGTGCGGCTGACCGCAACGGGGCGCGAAACCGCCTATCGCACAGCACTGCGCCATCACCTGATCGAGCGCATGTTGAGCGAGATTTTCGGCATGGAG
>JAATFE010000237.1 GCA_015655365.1 Terriglobales bacterium | reverse complement strand
TTTTCCATCTTTTCCACCGCATCCGTTGCGGTACTCCTGTTTTTTCTGCGTCCTACAAATGTTGCACTTGGACCTTGAATCCGCCGTGCCCCATCCTTGGCGCGTCTTTGTTCTTGCGCCAAGGGTGGGAAAGCACGAATCTACACACTAAAAAGTAGATATACCGCCCGAAGAACCTACTCGACTTGCAGCACGAGACACTTCAAGTACTCGGTTTCCGGCAGGTTCAGCACCACGGGATGGTCGATGCTGGCGCCGCGGCGTTCGAGCAGTCTCACGCGCCGGTGAGCGTCGATGGCTGCCGAGGCTACGCTGGCTTCCAGTTCCGCCCAGCCCACATGGTGCGAGCAGGAGCAGGTGACCAGCAGCCCGCCCGGACGCAGCATCTTCAGGGCGCGCAGGTTCAGCTCCTTGTAGCCGCGCAGAGCGCTTTCCACCGCCCGCTGGCTCTTGGCAAAGGCCGGCGGATCGAGCACGATGGCGTCGAAAACCTCGCCGGAATCCGACCAGTCGCGCAGGATCTGAAAGGCGTCGGCCTCCACCCAGTCCACCTGGGCGGTGAGCCGGGAGCGATTGGCCTCGCAATTCCGCTCTGCCACTTCCAGCGAGGCGCGGGAGGCGTCAATGCCCGTAACCTGTTCGCAGACCTGGGCCAAGTGCAGCGCAAAGCCGCCCTGGTAGCAGCAAACGTCGAGCGCGCGGCCGGTTGTCCCCAGCGTTCGCGCCCACTCCCGCACCGCGGCGTAGTTGGCCCGCTGGTCGAGGAAGGCTCCGGTCTTTTGTCCTGAGTTGGCGTCGAATTGGAAAACCAGGCCGTTGAGCCGGAATTGGGCGCTGGTGGTGGGGGCTGCCGCGTCGGCAATCCACAACGGCCCCGGCGCAGGAGCCGCCAGTCCTTCCAACTCGCGCATCCGCGGATCGGGCCGCTCCAGAATCGTGGCCGGCGCAAGTTCCTCGCGCAGCACGCGCACACATGTCTCGCGCACCGCGGCGGAGTCCAACCCCTTGGCCAGCAGTTGCAGAATCACCAGGTCGCCGTACTTGTCCACCACCAGGCCGGGCAACTGGTCGGCCTCGCTGAAGCACAAGCGGCAGGCGTCGGTCGCGTCGCTCAGCAGAGGCTTGCGCCGGCCAATCGCCGTGTGCAGTCGCGCTGCCAGCAACTCCAGCCAGGCGGCCTCATCGATGGCTTCGCGAGAAACCATGCGCAGCGCAATCTGCGAAGCAGGGCTGTAGAGCGCCGTCCCCAACAGCAGGCCGCGGCTATCGGCCACCGGCAACAGCGCCGGCGGCTCGCCTTCGCCGGTGTTGATTGCCTCAATATCGGAAGCGTAGACCCAGAGATACCCTTCGCGCAGCCGATCGGAGGCGCGCCGGGTGATTTTGGCTCCGATTTTGTTCCCCAGGATGTTCTGCTCCGGTGCGGGGCGAGGCGTGCTGGACTTGATGGGCCTGGGCTGGTCCAGTTTCGGCGGGTTCGCCTTGCCATGCCTAGCTACAGGGGTCGGTTTCTTAGGTGCTGGCCTTTTGGGGGAGGCACTGCGCTTGGCGCGAAGTTCAGCGCGTTTCTCGGGAGAAGGGCCCCCGAGAGTCCGTCCAGAGGGCGCCGTGGGCTTGGCAGCCCTGGGCGCCTCCTGGTTCTCGTCAGTACGTGGGTTACGCGGCTTCACCATATGCTCCCTTGGCCGGAAGCTTTTGGGCCGCCGGCCCTATTTCGATTGAATCGTATCCAGATAGCGGCTCAGATTGCAGATTCTGAGCAACCTGTCCTGGGGTTCGGTCTGGTCCATCTTACCAAGGATCGGTCCCCACACGGGCATTAAGGTCGAGGGGCGCGGCCCGATCTCCGCTCCCTTTTCAAGCACCGTGACGACGTGAGCGTCGGGGAACTTGCCTCCGTGAGTCCTGCTTAGAACCGTCAGGTCGGTGGGCGGCGTCTTGAGTGCGGGGGCGACGGGACCATGGCCCCTGCCGTCGATACCGTGACACGGCGTGCAATAGTTCGCATACATCTGTTTCCCGCTGGTCGACGTCACCTTGGTGATCTGAAGGGTCATCTTGGTCTTCGCTTGATCGGCGTACCCAAAGTTCGCAGCAAGTGCAAGGACTGCGGCTGTAAATAAGAGGCGTTTGAACATAATTTCCTCCCTTTTTTACCTCTACACCGAAGCGGACTTTACTCTTCTCCTATTATCCTTACGCTGTGACGGCCAACACACCGATTTAGGTTAGTAACATGGACCAGCAAACTATGGAAAAACATGCATTTTTATTGCATAAAACCCGCATTCGTGAGCGATTGGAAGGGATGATTTTGATAACACAAAAAGATAGTATTTATCTAATATTCGGCCTTGATCGGGAGGCACGATCATAAGTTAGAATTAGCTGGCTCCGATTTCATAAATCGTTTCGCGATTAAGAGCAGATCTGATGCTATCTCAAGCGTGGCCGGAGGATGACCGGAAGTCTGTCGGCGCGAAGGCGTGGAAAGCTCAAAATCGGCAGCCCAACTTATGCGTCCGGCTTCAGCCGCAAAACGCTGCGCCGAGG
>JAATFE010000325.1 GCA_015655365.1 Terriglobales bacterium | reverse complement strand
CAGATTTTGGCCAGCACCGAAGGCTCCCCGGCGGAGGTGACGGTATGAGCCAAGTCATTCTCGACCCTCGATTCGCGCCGCCCTTTCCGCAGGCCGCGCTGCCCATGCTGCGCAATCCGCAACTGCGCAAGAACGTGGCCCACGCCATCGACGTGATTCAAGGCAAGCGCGCCAAGCTGGTGGCGGAGAAGACCGACTGGCAGGAATTGCGTTCGGCCGCTGCCGACCTGCGCATGCACGTTCTGGAGAACCTGGGCGCTTATCTCGAGCAGTTCGAAGCCAACTGCACCGCTGCCGGGGGAACGGTTCACTGGGCCGCGGATGCCGAGGAAGCCCGTACCATCATTCTGGATTTGCTGCGCCAGGAGAATGCCACCGAGGTCATCAAGATCAAGACGATGACTTCGGCCGAGATTCAGTTGAATCCGTTTCTCGAAGCTGCCGGGATTCGCACTTACGAAACGGATTTGGCAGAAATCATTTTGCAATTGGGCAATGGGGAACCCTCGCACATCGTGGTGCCGGCGCTGCACGTGAATCGCAGCCAGGTGCGCGAGATTTTTGCCCGGCGCATGGGCCTCAAGGACCTGTCAGACAACCCGCAGGAACTGACCAACGCCGCGCGGCACTATCTGCGGCAGAAGTTTCTTACGATTCCAACGGCCATCAGCGGCGCGAACTTCCTGGTCGCAGAAACAGGCGCGGTGTCGGTGGTGGAGTCGGAAGGAAACGGGCGCATGTGCCTCACCCTGCCCCGCACGATGATTACGCTGGCGGGGATCGAGAAGGTGCTGCCGCGCTTCCAGGACCTCGAAGTGATGCTGCAAATGCTGGCCCGCTCGGCGACCGGGGAACGCATGAATCCCTATACGTCGCTGTGGACCGGGGTCACGCCTGGCGACGGCCCGCAGCGCTTCCACGTGGTCCTGCTGGACAATGGGCGCTCTTCGATTCTGTCCAGCCCCAAGCAGCGGCAGACCCTGAAGTGCATCCGCTGCGCCGCCTGCATGAATGCCTGCCCGGTCTATCGGCAGACGGGAGGGCACGCCTACGGCTCGGTTTACCCCGGCCCCATCGGCGCGATTCTGACGCCGCAACTGACGGAGATGCACTTTGCCAAGTCGCTGCCCTACGCGTCTTCGCTTTGCGGGGCCTGCTACGAGGTTTGCCCGGTTAAGATCAACATTCCCGAAGTGCTGATCGAGCTGCGCGCCCAGGTGACCGACATCGAGCGCAAGGAATTCAGCCGCTTCTTCGATCCCATGTACCTGGGGCTGCGGGTGGCAAACCTCATTTTTGCCAAGGCATGGACCTTTCATTTGGCGCAATGGTTTGGGCGCATCGGCCTGGGTCTCTTTACCCGCAAGGACGGATGGATCCACTCCCTGCCCAGCGTGGGCGGCAAATGGACCCAGACCCGCGACCTGCGCGGCCTTCCCAGCCAGAACTTCCACGAGTGGTGGGCAGCCCGCAGCAAGGAGGCAAAATGACCGCTCCTGCCGATTCCCGCCAGCGGATCCTCGACAGCATCCGCGCCGCCACGAAAACCGTCGCGAAAGATCCCGCTCAGCTCGCCAGCGCCTATGCGGCCTTGCCGCGCAACTATATTCGTCATGGAAGCCTGAGCAACCAGGAACGACTGGACCTGATGCTCGAACGGCTGCGCGAGTACGGGGCGGAAGTCATCGAGTCGACGCCGGCCGATTTGCCGGCATCGATTGCCGAGGTGCTGACAGACAGTGGGAAGCACTTGTTTGTTGTCCCCGCCGGACTGCCCGCAGCCTGGCTCGCGTCGGGCTTCAACTGGAAGACCGACCGCGGCCTGACCAACGACGAGGTGGAACAAGCTGAGGGCGTGGTGACGGCGGCTTTTTGCGGTATCGCGGACTCAGGGACCATCGTCTTGCACCACTCGTCTACCGAGGGCCGCCGCGTGCTTTCGCTGCTGCCCGACTGGCACCTGTGCGTCCTGAAGGCCAGCCAGGTGGTAGAGACGCTGCCGGAATACTTCGACCGCTGCACGGAACCGCCGGGGCTGGCCACGTATATTTCCGGGCCGAGCGCCACGGCGGACATTGAAATGACCCGCATCAAAGGCGTCCACGGGCCGCGTTTTCTGCATGTGATCCTGGTGCGCGACGAGGGATAGCTTGCGGCCGGGACTTAAATACTCCGGAAAGGCCGCGCATCCAAGCGCAACAGCGCATGAAAAAGGACTATTCTGATTCCTAACCTTTTTGTTAACGGAAGCATCCGCTGGGAGAACGCAGTTGCCGAAAGCCAAGATTAAACGGCTGTATCTCATTCCCATTCTGTCCAAGGCGTTGGACGTGATCGAGTTACTGGAGCAGGATCACGCCGCGGTCTCGCTGGAAGATGTCTACCAGAAGACCAAGATCTCGAAGACCAGCGTGTATCGCATCCTCAAGACACTGGTCCATCGCGGCTATGTGGCCCAGGCCCAGAACGGCCTTTACCGGCTGGTTTCGCGACCGCGCAGGCTGCGCTTCGGCTTTGCGGCGCAGAGCGCGGAGATGCCCTTCTCGGTGGCCGTGGCTAATAGCGTGAGCATGGCGGCGGCGGCTTCCGGGGTGGAGTTACTCACCCTGGATAACCAGTACGACCCGGACATCGCCATCCAGAACGCCAAAGAGTTTGTGGCCAAGCGGGTGGATCTGGTGCTCGAGTTCCAGACCGAGGAACAAGCAGCGCCGCGGGTAGCCCATATCTTCAAGAAGGCCGACATTCCGCTCGTGGCCATCGACATACCCCACCCCAACGCCACCTACTTTGGCGTGGATAACTTCGAAGTGGGATGGGAGGCCGGTTCGATACTGGCTCAACATGCCCAGCGCAAGTGGAAGGGGAAAGTGGACTGGGTATTGGGCTTTGGGTTCTCCGAGGCGGGAACTTTTGTTCAGAACCGCATTGCCGGGGCCTTCGATGGCGTTCGCGAACGGCTCAAGGAGATTCCGCCCGACCGTTTTTTGCAGATCGACGGCCGCGGCATGCGCCAGGCGAGCCAGGTTGCCCTGACGAATTTTCTGCGCGACCACAATGTCAAAGGCGAACGCGTTCTGGTGGCAGCGGCAACCGATTCCAGCGCCCTGGGCGTTTTGGATGCGGCCCGGCAAGCCGGACGCGAATCGGACTTCGCCATTGTGGGACAGGATTGCATTCCCGAAGTGGAAGAAGAGATGCGTCTGGGCAAGAGCGCCCTGGTTGGTTCCATCTCTCACGAGACGGAGAGCTATGGGCCTCGCCTGATCCAACTGGGCATTGCCCTGCTGCGCGGTTACACGGTGCCGCCTTACAACTACGCGCGCCACCGCGCAGTGACGCCGGAAACCCTGGGCGTGGACGT
>JAATFE010000405.1 GCA_015655365.1 Terriglobales bacterium | reverse complement strand
TGTCCAGGAGGCCTTCTTCTCCGTAACCCAAGTTCGCGGTTTCGAGAAGTTCAACCAAGGCCGTCCTTTTTATGAGATGCCGTCCCTGATGGCGCGCATTTGCGGCATTTGCCCGGTGAGCCATCTTCTGGCTTCGGCAAAGGCCTGCGAAGCCATCATGGCCGTCGAAATTCCCTATGCCGCCGCGCAGTTGCGGCGCGTAGCCAACCTGGCGCAGACGATCCAGTCCCATGCGCTCAGCTTCTTCTATCTTTCGTCGCCCGATCTGTTGCTGGGCATGGACGCCGACCCGGCGGTGCGCAACCTTTTCGGCGTGGCCAAGGCCAAGCCCGAACTGGCGATGGGCGGAGTAGCTCTGCGCCGCTTCGGTCAACACATTATCGAGCTGCTGGCCAGCAAGCGCATCCATCCCGGCTGGATCATTCCCGGCGGCATAACCGAGCCGTTGGATCCGGCCAAGCGCGACCAGATTCTCGCCATGATTCCCGAAGCCTATGCGAACGTGCAGATGGCGCTCGCCTGGTACAAGACGATCGCGGGCAACTTCAAGGACGAGATCGAGAATTTCGCCAACTTCCCCACGATGTTCATGGGTTTGGTGAACGAAGACGACTCCATCGAGTTCTCCGACGGAGCGCTGCGCCTGATCGACGCCACCGGCAACATGGTTCTGGACAAAGTGATGGCCGACGAGTGGGATACGCACTTCGGCGAAGCGGTCGAGCCCTACAGCTACATGAAGTTCCCCTACTACAAGCCTCTCGGCTATCCCGGCGGAAGCTATCGTGTGGGTCCGCTGGCCCGGCTGAACATCGCCAGCAAGATGGGCACGCCGCTGGCCGACAAGGAACTGGTGGAGTTCAAGGAGTTGGCAGACGGGCCGGTGCACGGTTCGTTCCACTATCATCATGCGCGGCTCATCGAGGTGCTGTACGGCATCGAGATGATCGAGCAGATTCTTGCCGACAAGCTGATTCTGGATACGCATGTGCGCGCCACGGCGGGCGTCAACCGGCAGGAAGGCGCGGGCGTTTCCGAGGCTCCGCGCGGCACCCTGATGCACCACTACAAGGTGGACCAGGATGGCAAGATGACCTGGGCCAATCTGGTCATCGCCACCGGCCAGAACAACAACGCGATGAATCGCGGCGTGCTCTATGCGGCGCAGCGCTTCGTCAAGGGCAACAAGATGCAAGAGGGCATGTTGAACCGTGTGGAAGCAGTCATCCGCACCTTCGACCCATGCCTCAGTTGTTCCACGCATGCTTTTGGGCAGATGCCGCTTTCGATCGACCTCGTCGCTCCCTCGGGCGAGGTGATGGATCACGTGCAGCGCGACTGAAACAGGATCTTGCAGAACGCACGACGGCCGCTCCTTTGGGAGCGGCTGTCGTGTATTTGACCGGGCGATCTTGTTCCTGTTGAGGTTCGTGCTATCCCAGGTTAGGCGCAAATACAAAGACGCGCCGAACCTGGGGCACCCGAACGTTGGGGCGACAATATGACACCGAGCATTCCGCATGAAACTCCCCGCTGCCTGCTGCTTGCCTGCGGGAATCCGCTGCGCAGCGACGACGGCGTTGCGTGGAAGATCGCCGACGCTTTCGAGCAGAACACTGCCAATATAGGCGTCAAGGTCATTGTTGCAATGCAATTCACTCCGGAGCTGGCGGAAGACCTGCGCGATGCCGATACGGTCGCGTTTGTGGATGCCTCGGCTACCGCGGCGACGGGCGAAGTGAGCATTGTGCCGCTGACTCCCGCGGAAGCCGCGCCGCGCACGCTTACCCATCACATGCCTCCCGATTCCCTGCTCCGGTTGGCGCAGGAACTCTATGGCAAGCTGCCACAGCGCGCTTTCGCCGTCACCGTGGGAGCAGAGTCGTTCGAGCTGGGCGAGACGCTTTCGGAGGCTGTGCGCGCCGCGATTCCACAGGCCGTTGCCGCCTTGCAAGAGATTTTTGCAGAAGCACTATAAATCTGTGTGGTGGAGATCATCCTCCGAGTCTGGGAGCGGCGCGCCAAGATCCGCGGGATGCGGCTGACCTATGAAGCGCCCTTCCTGCGCCACTTTACCGCGCATCTAGGGCCGATTTCCGAAGGTTGATGCAATGGAACGCAACCTGACAGAGAGCGGCGCAAAATGTTTTACTGATTCGGGAGCTATTTCATGAAAAACGACGCAGTCAAGGATTCAAGCAGACGAAATTTTATTCTCACGGCGCCCGTGGCCGCGGCAGCAGGTATCGCGCTGGCCGATGCAACCCTGTTCACTTCGCACGCCGCGGCGCAGGCCGATGCACCTGCTGCGGCCTATCAGCTTTTCACCGCCAAAACCCTTGAGGAAGACAGCAAAGCCCTGCAAGCCGCGCCGGGCAACAATAATCTGGTCACCAGCAAGGATTTTGTGGTGGTCCTGACCACCGAGACGGCCAAGAGCGCCAAGGAATTCGAGTGGCACGAGTACCGCGACCACGTATTCCAGATTCACGAAGGCTCGACTGTCTACGAGTTGGGCGGAACTCCGAAGAACGGCCGCAACACCAAGCCGGGCGAGTGGCTTGCGCCGGCAGCGGAGGGAACGACGACCGTCACCCTCAACAAGGGCGACATGCTGGTGATTCCGCGTGGAATGCCGCACAGGCGGAGCACAACGGGCAGTGTAAGCTTCCTGATGTTCTCCACCATCGGAACGCCAAAGGCATAGCGAACAGGGTTGCTACTCCATGTCCGGCGGCATGGGGAAGCACGCTCTTGCGGAACTTCTCTTTCGCTTCCTGCGTATTGGTTGGAGTGAAGTTGCCCATGATCCAGCGAATGCTTGCCGTTTGTCTGCTGGCCGCCGCCTTTGCGGTGGCCGCAACCCCTGCCCATGCCGCTCGGGACGCCGTCCAGTTCGGAACCAACGTCAACGTCGGCCCCGACGCCGAAGTGCATGACGCCGTCTGCTTCTTTTGCAGTGTCAACGTCCAGGGCAAGGTGACCGGCGACATTGTGGTTTTCTTCGGCAACATCCACCTGGCCGGCGACGCGCAGCACGACGTGGTGAACTTTTTCGGCAAGGTTACGGCGGAAGACGACGCCTCGATCGAGGACGATCTGGTCAGCTTCTTCGGCGCGATCCGGCTGGGCGAAAACGTCGCCATCGGCAAAGACATGGTGGCCATGTTCGGCAG
>JAATFE010000208.1 GCA_015655365.1 Terriglobales bacterium | reverse complement strand
GGCAGGAAAGTGGAGAAAAACCCCGGTTCAGATGGATTTTCCCGCCCGTATGCGCTTGATTTAGCGGCCTTGTAACCTCCTATTCATCTTTGCCCGGTAGCCTGATTGAGGTGAACGATAACGTGCCTGAGATACGTATCTCCCAAGCGCAGTTTCAGACTGAACCGGGGCCGACAGACGGGAAGAGCCCGGCGGTGCCGGTATCGTCCGAGGCTGCCGGGGTTCGCAGTTTCCTGTTGGGGCGGGGCAACTCGGCGATTGCCGACCGCGGTTTCCATTGGCTGATGGTCCTGTGCGCTTTGACCATCTTCGGCATTGTCGTGTTGATCGCCACCGAGTTGGTATGGGGATCGCAACTGACTTGGAAAAAGTTCGGCTTTGGTTTCTTTTCCTGGCCTGCCGGATTCACTTTTGAGTCGGTTATTAGGTCCGTTATCGACCCAACCGCGCCGCAGCCAAACTACTGGGACCCCGTAAATGGAGTTTTCAGCGCATTGCCTTTCCTGTATGGCACGCTGATCACCTCCTTTTTGGCGCTGCTGATGGCGGTTCCGCTGGCCATTGGCGTGGCAGTCTTTCTGACCGAAATGTGCCCGCAGGCGCTGCGCGGACCGCTGACCTTTATCTCCGAGCTGCTGGCGGCTATTCCCAGCGTGATTTACGGTTTGTGGGCGATGTTCGTGTTGGTGCCGATCATGCGCGAGCACTTGAACCCGCTTCTGGTCCAGCTGCTGGGCTGGACAGGTGCCTTTGCAAGCGACAATCCGACGGGGCTGGGCTTTTTTTCGGCGGGCATCATTCTGGCCATCATGATTTTGCCCATTATCTCTTCGCTTACCCGCGAAGTGATGACCGCCGTGCCGCACTCGCAGCGCGAGGCAGCCTTGGCGCTGGGCGCGACGCGTTGGGAGATGATCCGGATGGCGGTGCTGCGCAACGCGCGGATCGGCATTGTGGGCGCGATCATTCTTGGACTGGGGCGCGCGCTGGGCGAAACCATGGCAGTCACCATGGTGATTGGTAACAGCATGGAGATTCGCCGTTCGCTGCTGTCGAATGGCAACACGATGGCGTCGGTGATCGCCAACCAGTTCAGCGAGGCCTCGGACAACCTGCATCTGAGTGCGTTGGTCGAGATCGGGTTGGCGTTGTTCGTGGTAACGATTATTGTCAATGCGATCGCTCAATTGCTGGTGTGGGCGGTTACGCGTGGGGCACCGGCGCGAGTGCAGTAAGTCGGGGATCGGGAATAGCAGGAAACAGGGAACGGAAAAACTGGGTGCAGAGTGGGAGAGCTTAAAGTGAAGGACGAACACAAGCTGCGGGCACGAATCCGGACGGTAACGGATAGCGCGGCGACCGGGCTTGCGGTGCTTTCCACGATCCTTGTGGTGGCGCCGCTGGTGGCTATCTTCGTGTATCTGGTTTACAAGGGTGCCAGCTCGCTTACCCCGTCCTTCTTCACGCAGATTCCCAAACCGCCTGGCGAGGATGGCGGGGGAATGGCGAACGCCATTTTCGGCTCGGCAATCCTGTTGGGAGTCGGAAGTTTGATAGGAGTTCCGCTGGGCATTGGCGGCGGCATCTTCCTGGCCGAGTTCGGGCGCGGAACCAAGCTGGCCAATGCGGTGCGCTTTACCGCGGACGTGCTCAACGGAGTGCCTTCGATCGTGATGGGAATTGCGGTTTATGCCCTGGTGGTGGTTCCGCAAAAGCACTTCTCGGCCTTCTCCGGCGGGGTGGCTCTGGGCATCATGATGATTCCGACGATTTGCCGCACGACGGAAGAGATGCTGTTGATGGTGCCTCATGCGGTGCGTGAAGCAGCCTTGGCGCTGGGCGTGCCCAACTGGCGGTCGGTGCTTTCGATCACCGTGAAAACGGCGTCGCCGGGCATCATCACCGGCTGTATGCTGGCCTTTGCGCGCGTAGCGGGAGAAACCGCTCCGCTGATCTTCACCGCCCTGGGCAACCAGTTTTGGAGCGCCAACCTGAACGAGCCCATTGCCGCTTTGCCCTTGCAGATTTGGGTCTATGCCATGTCGCCCTACGACGAGTGGCATCGTCTGGCGTGGGCAGGGTCTCTGGTATTGATTGTGCTGATTGTTGCCGCGGTATCCCTGGTGCGGTACGTGACCAGCCGCGGTGTATTGAAGGGAGCTAGCTAAGTGGGCGTCGGCATCGAGGTAACCAACCTGAATGCATGGTACGGGACCAATCACAGCCTGCAGGACATCAATCTAAACATGCCTGGCAACCATGCGACGGCTCTCATCGGCCCCTCGGGCTGCGGCAAAAGCACCTTTGTCCGCTGCCTGAATCGCATGCACGAGACCAATCCGATTGCGCGGGTTACTGGCACCGTGCGCATTGGTGATCTTGATATTTACAAGGACATTAAGCCGGTGGAGATTCGCCGCCGCGTGGGCATGGTCTTCCAGCGCCCTAATCCCTTCCCCACCATGTCGATTTACGACAACGTGGCCGCCGGGCTCAAACTGAACGGCTATACCAACCGGCACGTGCTGGATGAAATCGTCGAGCGGTCGCTCAAGAACTCGGCCCTGTGGGACGAGGTGAAGGACGATCTGAAGAAGAAGTCGGGCGCCAGCCTCAGCGGCGGCCAGCAGCAGCGCTTGTGTATTGCCCGCGCTCTGGCGGTCGACCCCGAAGTGTTGCTGATGGACGAGCCGGCCTCGGCGCTGGACCCGGTTTCCACTTCCAAGATCGAGGACCTGATCTTTCAGTTGAAGTCGCAGTACACGATTGTGATTGTGACGCACAACATGCAGCAGGCCGCCCGCGTGGCCGAGAAAACGGGCTTTTTTTTGAACGGCCGGATGGTAGAGTTCGACTCCACGCACAAAATCTTCACCAATCCCAGCGACAAACGCACAGAAGATTACATTACGGGCAGGTTCGGATGACGCGCATACGCTTTCAACAAAGCCTCGATGAATTGAAGGAACAATTGCTGGTGATGGCTGGACTGGCCGAGCAGGCCATTCAGCGCGCCATTGAGGCCTATCGCGTACGCGATCTGTCCATCTGTGACTTGGTGAGCCGGAGCGAGTTGGCCATTAACCGCCTGGAGCGGGAAATCGACCAGTCGGCCCTCGATCTGCTGGCGATGGAGCAGCCCATGGCCATCGACCTGCGCTTCATCCTCAGCGTCATCAAGATCAACGCCGACCTGGAACGGGTGGGTGACGCGGCCAAGAGCATCGCCGAGCGGGTGCGCCACATGGAGAAGATGGCCGTGGCCGATCTGCCCGTGGATATTCCGCGCATGGCCGCGCTCTCTGCCGAGATGGTGCGCAAGTGCCTCCAGGCGTTTATCGAGGGAGATGCCGATCTGGCGCGCAGCGTTCTCAGCATGGACGACGCCGTGGACGCCATGAATCGCGCCGCCTACAAGGCGTTGACCAAGGTGATGGAAGAGGAGAGCCACATCGCTCCCCAAGCCTTGAATGCGCTCATGATCAGCCGCAGCCTGGAGCGCGTGGCCGACCACGCCACCAACATTGCCGAAGACGTGATCTTCTGGGTACAGGGCGCGGATGTGCGCCACCACAAGAGCGTAACCGGCGGCAGGGACCCGAAAGCCCAGGGGTGAATGACGCTCCCGCCAGGTCTCTGGCCGTTTGAAGTTGTACCAGCTTGGGTGCCCCAGGTCTGGGGTCCCCACGGATAGGTTTTCGTCCGTGGGGTGGAGGTCTCGCTTCTGAGACCTGGGAGAGCATGAACTCAAGGTACTAAAGCATTTTTCTAGTAGGTGTAGAGCGGCTTTGAAGGGGCACGGCTTTAGCCGTGCCGTAAAATGGCCGAAATGATAGGGCTTCAGCCCCTGAGGGATGTTTTTTCCTCTACACCATCAGGAGAAATGCTCTAAATCATCCGGTCAGAGCCTCAGTCGCTCTATTTTGGGCAACTGCTTCGCACTCCTTTCTTGCCAATCCCATACGCCTTCCGCGAACGCGATACTCTTGACTTGAGCAAGCGGAGTGTGGAATGGATCATGGTTCGGAAGCGCAGAGCGGAGATACCCCCAGGGAAGTCTATTCGCATCGATTGCATGAGCTGTATTTGGCGCAGGCATCCCAGAGGCGGCGCGAAAGGCTGCTCGGTTACGCCAAACTGGCCATGGCCGCTGGCACGCTGCTCTGTGCGGTATTACTGCTCCGGCACACGGCGGCTATCGCGTTCCTGCTGGCGCCAGCCGCCGTTTTCATCGTCCTTGCAGTCATGCATGAGAAGTTGATCCGGCAGCTTCGCCTTCGCGCGCGATCCATTGACTTCTATGAGCGCGGACTTGCCCGCCTGGAAGATCGCTGGGCCGGGACCGGAGAGACAGGAGAGCGCTTCCTCGACCCCTCCCATCCCTATGCGCGCGACCTGGACCTGTTCGGCAAAGCCTCCTTGTTCGAACTGCTCTGCACGGCGCGCACGCGCGCCGGCGAAGAGACGCTGGCCGCGTGGCTCTTGGCCCCTGCGCCCATCGGTGAGGTGCAGCAGCGGCAGAACGCTGTGGCCGACCTCGCCCAGCGTGTGGCCTTCAGAGAGAAGCTGTTCCTGCTGGGCGAAACGGTGCGCCTTGGGGTGAATCCCGAGGCGTTGGCTGCGTGGGGTGAGCAGGGCCCGGTGTTTAACAAGCGCCTGACTCGCGTGGTGACCCCGGTCCTCGCGATTCTCTGGATACTGAGCCTGGTCTGTTGGGGCGTCTGGGGTCTGGGCATCGTTGCGGCGGCCATGACGGTTCTCTGCTTGGCCTGGGCGCACCGCCTTCATGCGCGCCTCGATGAAGCCTCGGGCGCAGTGGAGCAAGCCGCGGAAGATCTGGAGTTACTCTCCGGCGTTCTCTCGCTTCTGGAGCGCGAGCCATTCTCTTCTCCCAAGCTGCTAGAGATACAGAATTCTCTAAAGCGCGATGGCGTTGCTCCTTCCGCCGCGATCGAGAAACTCGCTCGCTTGACCGAGTTTCTGAAGCAGCGGCGGAATCCTGTGGCCAAGCCGCTGGACGTGGTTGTCTTCTGGAGCGCGCAAGTGATCTTTGCCGCCGAGCGCTGGCGCAGGGAATTCGGCCCGCAGATTCGCGCCTGGCTGGGTGCCGTGGGAGAGTTGGAGGCGCTGACCGCGCTGTCGGCGTATGCCTATGAGCATCCCGCGGACGTGTTTCCGGAGTTGATTGAAGGAGCCCCGCTCTTCGATGCCGAGGGCCTTGCTCACCCGCTGCTGCCCCTGGACACGGCCGTGCGCAACGACCTCAAACTGGGCGATGGACTGCAACTCATGATTCTGAGCGGCCCGAACATGGCGGGCAAAAGCACCTTCATCCGCAGCATCGGCGCGAACGCGGTCCTGGCGCAGTGCGGCGCTCCCGTGCGTGCCGTGCGGCTCCGGCTTTCTCCGCTGGCTGTCGCGGCCTCCATCTGCATTCTGGATTCTCTGTCGGGAGGCGTCTCCCGGTTCTATGCGGAGATCCGCAGGGTCAAACTCATTTCCGATCTGACGCAGGGGCCGATTCCGGTGCTCTTCCTGTTGGACGAACTGCTTTCAGGCACCAACTCGCACGACCGCCTTGCGGGCACGGAGTTTGTGGTGCGGAGCCTGGTGGAACACGAAGCGATCGGCATCGTGAGCACGCACGACCTGGCTTTGACCGCAATTCCGGAAGCGATGGGCGAGCGCGCAACCAACTGTCACTTCGAAGACAGGTTTGAAGACAGCCGGTTGATCTTCGACTACAAACTGAAGCCGGGCGTCGTAAGAACCAGCAATGCCTTGGAACTGATGAAGTCGATAGGACTAGATCTCTGACAACGTGAAGTTGTATCAATGTTCGGGTGCCCCAGGTTCGGCGCGTCTTTGTTTTTGCGCCTATAGCATTTTTCGGAATAGCTGTAGACCGAAAGCACGCGGCTAAGTGCCTTTTTCCTCAAGAAAAAGGCACTTTGCACGCCCCTTAAAAAGTCTATATGTATTCCGAAAATGCTCTAACCTGGGATGGCACAAACTTCAACCGGAACAAAATTATCCGCTCAAAGACCGAGGAGTCGAGAGTTATCCCCTATAACTCCCACCAATCCAGCAAAACCATGCGCGGATAGTAAAGCCCGGCGCGGATAACTGCATTCTGCCCGTGCAGATTGCGCAGGATTGCGCCATAAGCTTCCAACTGCGGAGCGAAGATTTTTCTTAGCTCCGGCAGCGCCGCGGCGGGGTCGACGTCGTCGGCGTGGGCGGTTTTGTAGTCGACGATCCACCAGGCCTCTTCGCCTTCCGACTGCGCATCGATCCCGGCGCGGAAGACGCGGTCGACTCGGACCGTTCTGAGGCCGCCCGCCACGATTCCTGCCCAACTGACCTCGCTTTGGGCCTCTGCGTGCGGCGAAAGAATCCATTGGCCCACCGGGTCGCGGGATGCGCCGAGCGCATGGACCAGCGCCTCGGCGGCAATCTTTTCTGCCTGGGATGGATCTACGCCCGTTGCGCGTACCTGCGCGGCAATGCGGGGCTGAAACGGTTCAAGTGCCGCTCGAGCCGCATCCCAATCGAGGCCGATTCGCAGCCGGGCCAGTTCTTCCAGCAGCGCGTGAACAGCAGTGCCCAAAGCACGCGAGAGCGGGCCGCCTTCGTGACGGGCGAAGAGGCGTGCAGCACCCATTCCCGCGACTTCCGTTGCCGCAGCATTCAAGTTCTCGCTCTCCGCAGGCCGGTAATCGGGCGGCAGGCGGCGCAGCAGCGTAGGCCTTGCGGGCGCCGGCATCACCAATAAATTGCTCTCGCCTGCGGCGGCGATGGTTTCGATCTCCGTCTCCGTCTTACCGGCGTCTGCTTTCCAGTCCTCGAAGCGTGCGCGAACTTCTTCTTCCAGCGCCGGCCAGGCTGTCGCCAGCAAGCTGCCTGCGGGATTCGGAAGGCTGAAGCTTCCGTCGCTCTCCACCTTGTATGCGGGCCGGGCAAAGAAGTGCAGTTCCTCGCGGGCGCGCGTGGCAGCTACGTAAAGAATGCGCCGGTCCTCCTGCGATTCGCGCTGGCGGTAGACGCCGTCGATCCATTCCTTGGCCTTGCCGCGATCCGCGCCCTTGGGTTGCAGCGGCGCAATGAGAAACTCGGTGATCTCACCTGATTCGTCGGGATGAGCCAGTCCGCGCTCCAGCCAGGAAAGCATTTTGCCTCCGCTGCGGCCGCCCGTAGCCTGCAACTCGGGCACGATTACGACCTCGAACTCCAGGCCTTTAGACTTGTGGATGGTCATCAATTGCACGCCGCACTCGCTGCTGGCGGCGGGGTTGGGCTGCGCGGTCAGTTTGTCGAGGGCCGCATCGAGGCCGGGGCCGAGCAAGTCCTGCTCCCCGGCTGGCAGTCGGTCCAGGCAACCCCACAAAAGGTCCAGGTTGGCGCGTGCAGCCTCATCCACGCACGCCGCTCCACCCAGCCGCAGCCAGACCTGCTCCAGC
>JAATFE010000524.1 GCA_015655365.1 Terriglobales bacterium | reverse complement strand
GGTTGAATTGCAGACTGAACGCCAACGTCTGCGTTCCCAGCGCGGCGATCTCGAAAAGCAGAAGAATCAACTTGCGCGGATTATCGGTTTGCCCCTCGGCCTGGAAATTCAACTGGCCGAGAGGCTTGATCCGCTTTCACCCGAAAGCCCGTCTCTTGAAGAAGCAGTGCGGCAGGCATGGGCCCAGCGCCAGGATTTGAAGGCTGCCGAAGCGCAATTCCGTGCCGCCCAGGAAGCGCGCAAGGCGGCCGGAGCCGAGCATCTTCCCTCTGCTTCCGTAAGTGGCCAGTATGGTCTTCAAGGCACGAATCCGAACCATGGGTCCGGGGTCTTTCAGGCCTCGGCTTCGGTCAGTATCCCCATCTTTCAGGGAGGCCGCATACACGCGGACACCGTGCAGGCCGACGCGGTCGTTGCGCAACGCGGCGCTGAACTCTCGGACGAGCGCGGTGCTGTCGAACTCGATGTGCGCGATGCTTTGATCGATCTTGGCGTCGCCAACGATCAGGTCGGCACCGCGCAGAGCAATCAGAAACTTGCGTTACAGAATCTTGAGCAGTCGCAGGATCGCTTCGCCGTTGGAGTGGCGGATTCAGTCGAGGTCGTCAATTCGCAGGAATCGCTTGCCGCGGCGGATCACGATTATGTGAGCAGTCTGTTTTCGCAGTATCTGGCCAAAATCAGGCTCGCCCGTGCTATGGGCGAAGCTGAAAGAGATCTTCCCGACCTATTCAAAAGGAAATAAACGATGAGCCCTGAAACGCAGACCGATCACAAGACTGAGAAACAATCCGGTAAAGAGGATCAGCTACCTTCCGGTGTTGACGCGGCTGTCGCCGACTTCTCGCCGCCACGGCGCCGGATCAATCCGCTTGTTTTTGTCATTGCTGCAATCGTGCTGATGGCAGTCGGTGTGAGTTGGTATCTCTACGCTCGCGGGTTCGAGGAAACCGATGATGCGCAGGTGGACGGGCATCTCAATCCCATTGCCGCTCGCATCGATGGAACCATCAAAGCTGTTTACGTCGACAACAATCAATCGGTCCAGGCCGGCAAGCTGCTGATTGAACTCGACCCGCGCGATTACCAGGTGGCCTTCGACCAAGTCAGGGCGCAGTCAGACCAAGCGACTGCACAGCTTGGCGCTTCGAATCCCAATCTGCCTATCACGCGGGTGAGCAACCGGACCGATCTGGTTTCACAGAAGGCCGAAGTCACCAATGCGGAAGCGGCGCTGGCCGCTGCGCGCCATGACCTCGATACCTCCATCGCGAAGCTCAGAGAGTCGCAGGCCGTCAACGAGCGCAGCCAGGCAGACTTTCAGCGGTATCAGACGCTTTACGACAAGAAGGAAGTTTCGCGCGCCGACTATGACCAATACAGATCGATAGCGGCTTCGCAGACGCAAACCGTCGCCGCCAATCGAGCCGCGGCGGCTTCTGCACAGAAAGCGGTGGAGCAGCGGCAGGCCCAGTTAGAGGAGCAGCGCAGCAAACTAGAACAGACGGAGCACAACGGCCCACTGCAAGTGGCGATTCGCGAAGCGGATATCAAGGGCCAGCAAGCCAACACCGAGGCGGCTCAATCCTCAGTGGAGAAGGCACGCCTCAATTTGGCGTATTGCCAGATTACGGCTCCCGTTTCCGGCGTGATCACTCAGCGAAGCGCTGAGGTGGGAGCACGAATCTCCGCAGGGCAGCAGCTCTTGATGGTGGTCCAGATCAACGATCTCTGGGTGACTGCGAACTTCAAGGAGACGCAACTTGCCCGGATGCGGCCAGGGCAGGCCGTTCGCATTTACGTTGATGCCCTGCACGATACCTTCAACGGCACAGTAGAAAGCATGCCTGCGATTACCGGATCGCGCTCCAGCGTGCTGCCGCCGGAGAATGCCACCGGCAA
This sequence comes from Terriglobales bacterium, assembly GCA_015655365.1. Classification (GTDB taxonomy): domain Bacteria; phylum Acidobacteriota; class Terriglobia; order Terriglobales; family Acidobacteriaceae; genus Telmatobacter. The sequence goes on along the minus strand of JAATFE010000524.1, from coordinate 123 downwards.
TTACGTGAAGGTGGTTCAGCGCCTGCCCGTGCGCATACGGTTCAACCCGAACCAGAAGGATCTCGACAAGCTGCGACCGGGAATGTCAGTTGAGCCCAGGGTGCGCCTGAACTAGACATGGCT
>JAATFE010000079.1 GCA_015655365.1 Terriglobales bacterium | reverse complement strand
TGCCAGCTTCCATTTCACCCCCGCGCTGGCCGAGCGCTGGGAGCAGCCCAACCCGCTCACGCTGGTCTTTCATCTGCGCTCCGGCGTGTGCTTCCATAACGGCCGCCTGCTCACCGCGCGCGATGTGCTCTGGACCGTCAACTCCATGCGCAACGGCGTCGTCATCTCTCCCAAGTCCGCCGCCTACGCCTCCGTGGACACGGTCGAGGCAAGCGACGAACACACGGTCGTTTTCCACCTCAAGCAGCCCGACAATTTCCTGCTCACCAATCTTTCCACCGGCGCCATGGGCATCGTTCCCGAGGGCAGCGGACGCGACTTCTGGCAGCATCCCGTCGGCACCGGGCCGTTTCGTTTCGTGAGTCAGAAAATCGATCAGGATGTCGTTATCGAGCGCAACCCGCAGAGTTGGGCCGCCGTTCCCAAAATCGCCCGCGTGCGTTTCGCCGTGGTGCCCGACGCCATCACCGAGTCCCTTGAGCTTGAAAAGGGCTCCGGCGACGTGGCCATCAATTCCCTGCCCATGGATTCCGTGCCGGTGCTCGCCAGCCGGCCCAATCTCCGCGTGGAAGACACCGTCGGAACCCAGATTCAATACCTCGCCTTCAACGTGCGCGATCCGCTTCTCAAGGATGCGCGTGTGCGTCAGGCCATCTCCTGCGCCATCGACCGCAACCTGATCATTCAGACCCTGCTCCACGGCCATGCGCAGCCCGCCCAGAGCCTGCTGCCCACCAGCCACTGGGCCTTCACCGCAGACGGTCCGCGCTACGACTACGACCCAGCCCGCGCGGCTCGCCTGCTCGATGAATCAGGCCACCGCCGCGCCGCCGATGGCATCCGTTTCCACATGACCATGAAGACCAGTAACGTGGAAGATGTGCGCTTGCTGGCGGCCGTTCTGCAACAGCAATTGGCCAAGGTGGGCATCGCGCTCGATCTGCGCAGCTACGAATTTGCTACGTTTTATTCCGACGTCACCCGCGGAGCCTTCCAGATGTATTCCCTTCGCTGGATCGGCGGCAACGAGCAGCCGGATATCTTCAGCTACGCCTTCTCCTCATCGCATTTCTCACCCAAAGGCGCCAACCGCGGCCACTACTCCGATGCACGGCTCGACGCGCTTCTGGACGATGCAGCCGCCAGCGAAGACGCGACGCAATGTCGTGCCGATTACGTTGAAGCCCAGCAGATTCTGGCCCGCGACTTACCCGCCATCAATCTCTGGTACCGTGACACGGTTGTCGTGCATAACCGCCGCTTGACCAATGTAGTTCCCACGCCGTCGGGAAGTTATACCTTTCTCGAAACAGCTTCGCTTACGCAGCCTCTCGATAAGTCGCCGTTTTGAGGGGGCACGACCGGATACCCTCTGGGTCGCGCACCGTTATAGCGAAACCAGAGTTGGTGTATCCCGAAAGCACGACACCAAAATCGACGCGACCAGCAGGGAGCGGCAACCTTGCACGAAACTCACCGCGCCACAAGGACTCTAGTTTCGCTCTAGGTCTCTGACCGCTTGAAGTTGTACCAGCGTGGGTGCCCCAGAGCCTGCCCTGAGCTTGTCGAAGGGTCTCGCTTCTGAGACCTGGGAGAGCACGAACTCAAGGTACTAAATCATCCGGTCAGGGACCTAGCAGCACAAAATGAAGGCGGGCTTTAGCACATGAGGAATGTGATTCGGAAATCTCACACTTGATTAGAGGTCCCTTAAGCTCAGCTTAATGTTCAGCTTTCTGAAATCATAAGCGAGATATAGGTTTGTGGCTTGGATTCAGCGAATCTTCAGCTAGCCGGGCATAGTGTGGAATAGTTGCCTCAACCTTTTCGGACATACATCCGTCTACCCCAATAGAGACAATCTTCCTGCCCCGGACACCAAATCGAATTCGCCCGTGGAGAAATGGCATATGAAGAAAGAGATCGGAATTCGCGTCCCTGCATCGATCCTGCAAATGGCACTGCTTGCTTTCCTGGTTGTAGCGCCTCTAATACGCGCACAGGCTCCATCCCGTTTCCTCGGCACCATCACGGCCATTGGCGGCAACGTGCTCACGGTCAAAGTCGATGCCAACGGCGAACGCCAGGTTGAAGTTCCTGCCACGGCGGCCATCAAGCGCATCGCCCCCGGACAAAAAGATCTCAGCACTGCCGAGACGCTGAAGTTCAGCGATCTGGCTGGCGGAGACCGCGTGCTGATCAAGCTCGATGCGGTAGCAGCCGGCCCCACGGCCCAGGCCGTACAGATTGTGGTCATCAAGCAGTCCGACGTGGCCCAGAAGCAGGCGAAGGATCGCGAAGACTGGCAACAGCGCGGCGTGGGCGGCCTGGTCAAGAGCGTGGACACCGCCAGCGGCGCGATTGTCGTGACGAGCGGGGCCGGTGCTACGGCCAGGACCATCACCGTTCACACTACCAAGGCCACTGTGCTCAAGCGCTACGCACCGGCTTCAGTGAGCTACGACTCGGCTAAACCTGCACCCATCGATGCGATTCATGCGGGCGACCAGTTGCGCGCTCGCGGCGCAAAGAATGCCGATGGCACGGAGATCGCGGCGGAAGAAGCGATCTCCGGAACCTTCCGCAATATCTCTGGAACGATTCTCTCCGTGGAAACGTCCAGTTCAACGCTGACGGTGAAAGATCTGGCCACCAAGAAGCCGGTCACCATTCACATCGCGGCGGACGCGCAGATGCGCCGCCTGCCCGAGATGATGGCGCAAATGATGGCGGCGCGATTGAAGGCAGCTCCAGGCGCAGCAAGTGCACAAGGCGCAAGAATGGCGGCAGCAGGTCAGCAGCGCAGTGGCGATCCGCAGCAAATGCTCAATCGCGCGCCGGCGATTCAACTTGCCGATCTAAAGAAGGGCGACGCGGTCATGCTGGTCTCTACCGACGGCGTTTCCGAAGTTACCGGTATTGCGCTTCTGGCAGGAGTTGAAGCACTGCTCGAAGCGCCGGCCAGCCAGAACCTGCTCGCGAATTGGAGCATGGGTGGCGGCGCCGGAGGCGCGGAAGCGGCCCAGTAAGCACATCCACATTTTTGCATTGGAAACAAGCGAGGAACACGTGTACTCAAAACTGCTTTCATTCATTCATTTTTCGGTCGCCTTGGTTCTCTGTCTGACCGGTGCACTCGCCCTGTGGGGCGAAACCCCCGACGCCGCGTCGGCAGCGCCGGCAACAGCGTCCATTCACGGGCACATTACAGACCCCACGGGCGCATTCATTCCCGGCGCATCGATCGCCGTTGCCACTTCCGTCGGCGTCACCGTGCGCACTGCAACGGCGGACTCGGCCGGTTCCTACACGGTGAACAGCCTTCAACCTGGCGGCTACATTGTGCAAGCCACGGTGGCTGGTTTTGCCCCCTTCGCTTCCCCGACAATCCAACTTGCAGCGGGCCAGGCAAAGCGCGTCGACATCGCCATGGCCATGGAGGTCGAGCAGCAGAGTGTCACTGTCACCGACGATTCGTCAATGGTCAGCACGGAAGCCGAAGCTAACGCCAACTCCATCGTCCTCAAGGACAAGGATCTGGATGCGCTCTCCGACGACCCCGATGAATTGGCCAGCGAACTCGATGCCCTTGCCGGCCCCTCCGCCGGTCCCAACGGTGGCCAAATCTACATCGACGGCTTCAGCGGCGGGCAGCTTCCGCCCAAGTCGGCCATTCGCGAAATTCGCATCAACCAGAATCCTTATTCGGCGGAGTTCGACCGCCTCGGCTACGGGCGCATCGAGATTCTCACCAAGCCCGGCACCGACAAGCTGCACGGACAGTTCTTCATCCAGGGCAACGACAAGGCCTTCAACACAGGCAACCCGTTCACGTCGACCATCCCCTCCTATGACAGCTATCAGTACAACGGCACCTTGAATGGCTCCCTTTCAAAAACAGCGTCGTTCTTCGTCAGCGCCGAACGGCGCAATACGCAGAATGTGAATGCCTGGCGGATTCCCGATGCGGTGCTGCAAGACGCTTCCGGGGTATACGTCGATAACCAGGACTATGGCGTCAACCTTTTGAACCAGCGCGTGCGCACCAACGCCTCCGCCCGCATCGATTGGCAACTGGGCGCGAAAAACACGTTCACCGCGCGCTATGGCTTTTGGTCCGAATCCGAGCAGCACGATCTGAGCTCAGGCTGGCTCCCCAGCGGGTCCACGCACGAGTCGAACACCGACCATACGGTGCAACTCAGCGACTCGATCATCATCAACGATCACACCGTCAACGAAAGCCGCTTTCAATTCGAGCGCACCAACGGCAACATCTATCCTGACTCGACCGATCGCACCATCAGCGTCACAGGAGACTTCTCCGGTGGCGGAAACTCTGGCCAGCAGAACCGCGACCACACCATGCGCCTGGAATTCCAGAACATGACGACCATGAGCCGCGGCAACCACGCCATCAAGTTCGGCACGCGCATCCGAGATACGCGCGATGCAAACTTCTCCAATGGCGGCTTCAACGGCAAATTCGGTTTCGATTCAGCCTCGAAATACCTCAATATGGCCAACGCGCTGGCCACCAGCACGAGCGCAACAACCTTCCAGGACGAAGTAAGTCTGGGCAATGGCCCCATCTCCGCAAACTTTTCCAGCGGCCAGGAAGCAGTGCTGGCCAACGTCTTTGACATGGCCTGGTACGTCCAGGACGACTGGAAGCTCAATCCTCGCCTCACCGTCTCCGGCGGCCTCCGCTGGGAGTCGCAGAACCATATCGCCGACCACAGCGACTGGGCGCCCCGCATCTCCATGGCCTACGCCCTCGATGGCGGCACAAACAAGAAGGCCAAGACCGTACTGCGCGCCGGATACGGCTTCTTCTACGACCGTTTTGGATCGGGCAACCTGCTGACCATCGATCGCGCCAGCCTGCAACAGCAGATCGCGCTCAATAACCCTGTTTGCACCACCACCGCAACATCGCTCAGCACGATCGACATGAGCACCTGCGTCAGCACCGGAACCAGCGTCAGTACTGAGGCCACGCCGATCAAATACGAAGTCGCTCCCCACTACCAGTCGCCTGTCACCGAGCAGGGCAGCGTCAGTCTCGAACGCCAGGTCGGCTCCAGCACCACCGTTACACTCAACTACCTGCACTCGTTCGGCGTACACCAGTCGGTCACACGCAACGCCAACCAGGCCTCGGCGGACGGAACGCCCCAGAACCCCTCGGGCGGATACTTGTATGAGTACTTCCCCGAAGGCATCTTCAAGCAGAATCAGTTCATTGCCAGCGTCAACTCCAGGGTGAGCAAGAACCTGAACCTTATTGGCTATTTCACCCTCTCGTATGCCAACTCCAATGCCAACGGCAGCACTACGGACGCCTACGACTTGGACAAGGACTACGGGGACGCCGGCTTTGTTACGCGCGACTCGGTTTTCATGATGGCCAATTACTCAGGCCCATGGGGAATTCGTTTCAGCCCGATGCTGTTGGCGCAGGCTGGCCGCCCTTATAACATCACTCTGCCCACGGACACGCTGAACAACTTCTTCAACCAGCGCCCAACCTACGCTACCGCGTCCACGCCCCTGGCCGATCAGGTCAATACCCCCTACGGCATCTTGGATAAGGCAGCGCTCCCCGGCGAAACCGTCATTCCTGTCAACATTGCCAAAGGTCCGGCAGCGGTAGCCGTCAACCTGCGCGTCAGCCGCGGCTTCGGCCTCGGTCCCAAGTTGGCTTCCGCAATGCCTCAGGGCGATGCCGGCGGCCCGCCCCAGGGTGGACCGCCTCCGGGCGTAGGCGGTCGTGGCGGTCGCGGCGGCGGAGGTGGCATGGGCGGAGGTGGCGGCCGTGGTATGGGTGGAGGCCCTATCAATACCGGTCGCAAATACACCCTCACCTTCAGCGCCCAGGCCCTGAACCTGTTCAACGACATCGACTACGGAACGCCGAACGGCAACATCTCCTCGCCGAACTTCGGCAGGTCCACCACCCTGGCCGGCGGTATCTTCAGCACCGGCTCGGCTGCCCGTCGCATATTCGTCCAGGCCGTGTTCTCGTTCTAATCCATCGAACCTCAATCAAACAGAGAGGGCCGGAGCGCAATGCTCCGGCCCTCTTGTTTGTCCGTCTCTTAGGTGTAGAGTGGTTTTGAAAGGGCACGGTCGGAGTACCCTCTGGGTCGCGTGCCGTAGAATAGCCGAAATGATAGGGCTTTACAGGCTACGGAAAGACGCGGGCAAAAGGGCGATATGCGTCAGGGCACGGCTTTAGCCGTGCCGTAAGTACCGCAAAATCAACGTGGGCTTCAGCCCCTGAGGGACGTTTCTCCCTCTACACCATCAGGAGAAATGCTCTAGTCTTTCAAGAGGCGGTTGCGGAATCCCGCCAACTCACCGCGTCGCTCCCACCACAGCGCCTTGTCCGTTGCCCCCAAATGCATCTGTCAACGAAATGACCTTCATCTGCGCCTTGATCGCTTCCAGCGATGCCGCGCTTGTGGCCGTGATCTCCACCGTCTCGCCCGGCATCAGGTCGAAGTAGTTCTCCGACACCTTCACGTCGAGATTGCCAAACGAGAGATACACACTTCGCGCCAGAACCGGCGAACTCACCCGGATCTTGTAGCTCCCGTTTGCGCCCCCGGTTTCGACCTTCAGCGCCGCCGGCTTCAGGTGAATCCCCTTCACCGGCGCCAGATAAACCAGGTTGCGCGAAATCTGCGTGCCCGCCGCAGTCAAATCGGCCACGACAAAGACGCGCGATGTGTCGGCCGCGCCTGCGTCGGTCAGCCTCTTCAGCGGCCAGTCCACATAGACCTTGCTGCTCAGCGGAGCCACCTCCACGGCGTGCGAGTCCTCCAGCAGCACTCTGCCGTCGAAGTTCATCAACCGCACCCGCAGTGTGGCCGGCTTGGACTCCGTCTTGTCGGAGACGATATACACCTTCAGCGCGCCATTCTCCACGTGCGGAGAAACCAGGATCGGCGCATAGAACCGCCGCGCATAGTATTGCAGCGCCTTCCACCGGCCATAGTAGTCGATCGACGACCACGAGGCCACCGGCCAGCAATCGTTCAACTGCCAAAAGATCGAGCCCATCGTCTCCGGCCGGCTGCGCCGGAAGTGCTCCGCGCCAATCTTGATTCCCTCCGCCTGCAACACCTGGCTCACATACAGGAAACTCGGAAAGTCCTTCGGCTCCGGATAGTCCTTCAGCAGATAGTCGTGGATGAGCGAATTGCCTTCGTTGTTCTTCTGGTGAGCCAGCATGACCGGGGTAAAGATCCCGGTGCGATCCCCAGGTTCGGTAAATGCCTCGATTGTCCTCATCTCCGGGAACGACTGGAACCCGAATTCCGTCACAAAGCGCGCATGATGCGTTTCATAGGTCGAGAACGGCACCCGCCCGTGCCACACGTCCCAGACGTGGGCGTCGCCGCTCTGGAATTTGTCGTAGGTGTATTCGTAGTCGGCGCTTGGTGAACTCGGCCAATAGGGAATCTCCGGCTCCAGGCGCGCCACCACCCTGGGCAGAATGCCGCTGAACTCCGTCAGGTAGTCCTGCCAGATCAGGCGCTTCACCTCGGGCGCAAGCGCGGGCCGTGGCGCCCACTCATAGGCGCTCTCGGTCTCGTTGTTACCGCACCACAGCACGATGCTGGGATGGTTGCGCAGTCGCCGCACCTGGTCCTCGGCCTCGGCTTCGATGTTGAGCTTGAACGCGTAGGTGCCCGGCTGCCAGTCGTTGCCGAACATGAAGTCCTGCCACACCATGATCCCCAATTCGTCGCAGATCGAATAAAACTCGTCTGTCTCGTAGTAGCCGCCGCCCCAGTGCCGAATCATATTCATGTTCGCGTCGCGCGCCGACTCCAGAATCCGGCGATAGTCCGCCGTGGTCACGCGATTGGGAAAGCTGTCGAAAGGGATCACGTCCGCGCCCTTGGCGAAGATCGGAATGCCGTTCACCACCAGTTCGAACGAACGCCCCCACTTGTCTAACTGGCGATGCAGCACAATGGTCCGCAGACCGGCCTTCGCCTTGCGCTCCTCGCTCACCACGCCGCCCGTGCCCACCTGCGCGGTGAACTGGTAGAGCGGCTGCTCCCCGTATCCGGCCGGGAACCACAGCTTCGGTTGCCGAATCTCGACAGGAATCGTCACCACATTGCGTCCGGCATGAACGCTCACCAAACTCGATAGCAGAACCGGCTTGCCATCGGCCGCGTATTGCACCGTGACCTTGGCCGACCCCGCGCTGGCCGCCTCGACCTCCACTTCCGCGTCCAGGTGCGCCACTTCCTTGCTCACGTCGCGCTGGCGAATCGCAAAGTCCCCGATGCGTACCTTGTCCCACGCCTCGATGCGCACCGGGCGCCAGATCCCGCTGGTCACAAAGCGCGGACCCCAGTCCCATCCATACTCATAAGCAGCCTTGCGAACATAGGTCTTGTCCGCGGTCTTCGACTGCAGCCGGAAAGGGTCGCTCGCGGCAGCAGCTTCCGCAGCCTTGATCGGCGAAGGAAACACCACGCGCAGCAGGTTCTTTCCCGCATGGAGATGTCTCTTCACCGCCACGCGCCATACCCGGAAGCTATTGTCCGCGCTCAACACCTGGGTGCCGTTCACATACACCTGCGAGGCCGCGTCGAGCCCGTCGAACACTAGGTCCACGTTGGAGCGGGCCAGCATCGCCGCGGTCGCATCGAAGTTCAGCCGGTACTCGAAGCTCTCCTTCTCAATCCATTGCAGCTTGGCCTCGTTGTCGCGAACGAAGGGGTCGGGAATCTTCTTGTTGGCCAGCAGATCCAGATGCACGTCGCCCGGAACGGTGGCCGGCAGCCAGCCGTTCTCGCTCTCCTGCGCGCCGGGCGCGATCTGTCTGAATTGCCAGCCATGATCCAGCGCCACCACTACATTCTGCGCAACTCTGCTTTGCGCCTGCGCTACTCCGGTTCCCGTGTTCGCTGTCGCACCCAACAAGGCGCAGCAGATCGCTGCGATTACTCCGCGCATTGCATCTCCTCCAAGGCCGATTTCCCTGCCTCGTCCAGCTCTCTGCCTATTCCGCTGATAAGGTTACCACCCAGGGTTTGGAGCCGCAGACGACAACCATGAGGAGGAAATAGACGCGCCTCCAGCAGCACTTTTGACCCCACACTGCGCTCCCCCACCAGGCAGGAATTGCGGCCGCAAACCTCCCTGTTCGAAACTCTGTTGTCATTTCTTGAAATAATTGTTGCGCGCAAAGCACAGATTGGCCTGTACAATCTCCACGAGGAGACCCATGGCCGGAGATATTCAACTTACGTGCAGCGATTGCGGGCAAGACTTTACCTTCACCGCTGCTGATCAGGCGTTCTTTCAGGAACGTGGTTATTCGACCCCAAAGCGTTGCAAGAATTGCCGTCAGGCAAAGAAGAACGATCAGGGGGGGTCCGGCTACCGTTCGGCTCCGGCACAGGGTACACCTGTGATTTGTTCGGGTTGCGGCCAGCCTACAACAGTGCCTTTTGAACCGCGTGGCGATCGTCCCGTCTTTTGCCGGGACTGCTACCAGGCCCGCAAAGGCAGCGGTGGAGCCGGCGGCGGCAGTTCGCGCGGTCGCAGCCGGTAACCGCATCGGCTAGGTTCCAATCCTCGCTTTGAGCATCGGAACCTGGTTCTTCAGGCAAACTCAGGCAAAGCGGCCCAGCGACGGCTATAGTTGTTCTCCATACGAATTGGAGAACAGCTCTAAGTCGGCCCAATTCGCTTGTGGCTTCCTTTGATAACTCGAGTTATGTCTCCTTCCATTCACGGGATATTTCATCGACAAAAAGCAGAAGGGATGCCGCGCGGACGCGGCATCCCTTCTGCTTTTTTTGCGCCAATGGAAAGGGGCGACCTCTTTCGAGCGTCGCCCCCTCTGTAGGAATGAACTTCACGATTCCAGAAGAAGTGCCTTAACGCTTCTTCCCGGCCTTGTGCGCAGGCTTCTTCGCCTCGGGCTTCCCATGATGCTTGACTGCCTTGGAACTGGCAGCCGGTGCATGAGATGCCTTAGCTGGTGCA
>JAATFE010000014.1 GCA_015655365.1 Terriglobales bacterium | reverse complement strand
GAGGGCGAAGGGCGCTCGCGTAGTGTCTGTATCGTCCTGGGGACATCATTATTCGCCTGTTGTATTGGATGACCCCAACTTCGAGCGTCGCGCATACGATCCATGGAAGGGGTATGGTCAATCAAAAACAGCCAACATTCTGTTTGCTGCCGAGCTCGACCGGCGCGGCCAGAAAAACGGCGTGCATGCCTTCTCGCTTCATCCCGGAAGCATTGTGGGAACGGGCCTTGAGAAATACATCTCGGCAGAGCAACTCCGTGCCGCTGGCGTGATCGACGAACAGGGCAAGCCAATCTACAATCCATCGAGAAATCTCAAAACGGTCCCGCAGGGTGCCGCGACCATCGCTTGGTGCGCAACCAGTCCTCAGCTCAACGGAATGGGCGGAGTTTATTGCGAAAACTGCGATATTGCACCCATAGACACGACCGACCCGGCAAACGCATGGCAGATTGGAGATTCGATGGTCCATAAAGGCGTCATGCCTTATGCAGTGGATGTAGTGACCGCCAAACGCCTATGGAAGCTGAGCGAACAAATGACTGGCGTCAATCAAATCATATGAAACATGCTTACGCGATTTCCGTAACCGATTCGGAGGATAGGGTGGAACGACTCGCACTCAGAGCTTCCAGATTTCAGAGAGAGCTATTCGTTCTGTGACCTGTCAGCGACATACGGATACACCATTTTTGTCGGGTCCACGGCACGATCGAATTCCTCTTCGGTGACGAATCCAAGCTGTAGCGCCGCCTGCTTAAGTGTGAGGTCGTGCTCCAGCGCGTAGTGTGCGATCTTTGAGGATTTGTCATAACCAATGACCGGAGCCAGCGCCGTGACCAGCATCAGCGAATGTTCCACATACTCCTCGATCCGTTCCTTGTTCGGCATGGTTCCCTCGACCAGAAACTTGTGGAAGTTCGTGCAACTGTCCGTCATCAGCGTGATGGAATGCGTGACGTTATAGATGATGAGCGGCTTGTAGACGTTCATTTCCAGATAGCCTCCAGCGCCGCCCATGCCAACTGCGACATCGTTGGCCATCACCTGCACGGCAACCATCGTGAGCGCCTCTGCCTGCGTCGGGTTCACCTTACCCGGCATGATCGACGATCCCGGCTCGTTCTCCGGCAGTATCAGTTCGGCAAATCCCGCGCGCGGTCCGCAGGAAAGAAGGCGAATGTCGTTCGCGATCTTGTAGAGCGAAACGGCCAATGTGCGCAGTGTTCCCGAAAGCTGCACCAGCGCGTCGTGTGCGCCCTGTACAGCGAATTTGTTCGGCGCGCTAACGAAAGGTAATCCGGTCAACGCTGCGATCTCCTTGGCCGCGGCCTCTCCAAATCCTGGCGCGGCATTGATGCCCGTCCCAACTGCCGTACCACCCAGCGCAAGGCGATACACGCCCTTGAGTGCGGTCTCCAGGCTCACGAGGTCATCGTCGAGCATTCCCACATAGCCGGACCATTCCTGGCCAAGCGTGAGCGGGGTCGCATCCTGCATATGCGTGCGGCCGATCTTGACGATGTCTTTCCACTCTTCGGCCTTCGCTGCGATAGCGTTCCGTAACGCTTGCACGGCAGGCAGCAAGCGGTGCTTCACGGCCATGGCCGCGGCAATATGCATGGCCGTGGGGAACGAGTCGTTGGAAGACTGCGACATATTGACGTGATCGTTGGGATGCACCGGCGCCTTGCCGCCCAGCGGTGTTCCCGCAAGCTGGCAACTGCGATTGGAGATCATCTCGTTCACGTTCATGTTGAACTGTGTCCCGCTTCCCGTCATTCACGTGCAGCGGAAACATTTCGTCGTGACGTCCGTCGAGAATCTCGTCGCAGGTCTGCACGATGAGCTTGTAGCGTGCTTCATCGAGTCTTCCGCCCGCATGGTTGGCGTGCGCCGCGGCTTTCTTGAGAACGCCGTAGGCTGCAATCATTTCGCGTGGAATCAGATCGTGACCGATGCTGAAGTGCTCGAGAGAGCGCTGCGTCTGCGCCCCCCACAGTTTGTCGCTGGGAACCTGAACTTCGCCCAGGCTGTCGGTTTCAGTGCGGAATCCATCACGTGTCGTAGTCATGACTTTTTATGTCCTCCCTTTCAAATGTGGGCTGCATGAAGACATGCAGGCTCATTATGAATCGATGCTTCTTAGCGCATCAGCACTGCGATGATCACCCCACCCAAAGCCATCACGATCCGGCTCACGGCGTACGGAATGGTGTATCCGATTGCTGGAATCGTGCTGTTTGCCGCCTCCTGAATCGCGCCGAGCGCCGCAGTAGTCGAACGAGCTCCAGCGCACGCGCCCAGGAGAATTCCGGGGTGAAACCGAAAGACGTATTTGCCGAGCAATACGCCGACAACCAAAGGCACGAGCGACACAATCAACCCGGCCAGGAGCAGGCCCAACCCGTACGCCCTCAGCCCGGCGATCAGCCCGGTAGCAGCATTCAGTCCGACCACAGCGATAAAGCCGTTCAGTCCGACGTTGTTGAACACCCAGAGGGCGGGAGCCGGAATACGCCCGAAAGTGCGATAGACCGAGCGCAACTGCCCACAGATCAGTCCGGCTACGAGCACGCCCACACTCGGACTCAGACTGAGGGGGATACCGCCGAGGTGAAGAGTGATGGCACCGACCAGCCCACCGAGCGCAACCGCGATACTCATGAACGCGATGTCCGACGAGGTGCCTGCGCGATCCGCATAGCCCAGGAATCGCGCAGCCTTCTCGACATCCGCGTGCGCACCGATCAAGGTGAGCACATCATGCCGCTCGAGTTGCGTCGCCAGAGAGAACGCAACCTCACGCCCTGAGCGCGACAGTCCAGCAATGAAGATTCGGTGACCTGTGCGAGTCATCACGACATCCTGCAATTCCTGCACCGTGCAGGCTGCGGCCATCTTGTCTGTGACGATGACATCCAACTGCTCCACTGGAAAGCTCAGCAGTTCGACATCATCGACCTCCGCCCCTACTACCCTTCCGGCCGCCAGTTGCACCTGGCGATCTCCGGCAATTGCCAGCGTCGCGTCCTTCTCAATCACTGTTCCGCCATCGGTCTCCACGATCGCTCCACCCTGGCGAGCGCGCCTTACGAATGCGTCGGGAGAGCCGATGATGCTGCCGAGTTCCGATGCCTTGCGGCCAACGAGGCTCCCGTTATTTACTCGATAGGCTCGCGTAAGAACGGTACGATACCAAGGAGCGATGTCGGGATCGCTTATGTGCACGCCGATCGTCTTCTCCAGCTCCTTGCAGGAAGCAGCCAGATCGATCTTGAGTAGCCGCGGAGCAAGCGTTCCGAGAAACCATGCAGCGCCCGCAGTTCCAAATGGATAGGTCACCGCATAGGCAATAGCCGTCAGGCTGGCTAGCGTTGCCGCCCGATCCGCCCCCAGGTTCAGTTGCTTGAAGTAACTGGTTGCCACCCCCAGCGTACCGGAGTTTGTGTAACCGCCTGCCAACAGGCCGGCGGTTAAGCCGGCGTCATAGCCGAGCAGTTTGCCAATCAGGTAAGCGCACAGAAATCCGCTAGCGCACACGATCAGAGAGAAGACGACCTGCGGCAATCCATCCTTCTTCAGGGCTTGAAAGAATTGCGGACCAACGCTATAGCCGACGGCGAAGAGAAACATGAGGAAGAACGTCGACTCCACAACCGGCGCAACGGCGATATGGAGCTGACCCACCAGAAGCCCCGCGATCAATGTGCTGGTCACCGCACCGAGGCTGAACGAGCGGAACTTCAGGCTGCCGAACCAGAATCCGATTGCCAGCGTGAGGAAAATGGCAATCTCAGGATAAGCGCGGAGGGTGTCGACGAAGGAAGACCATAGGCTGTACATCGCAATCTCCAACAAGCGGGTTGCGTCGCGCGGAACTACAAGAGCCGTGGCTCTCTCAGCTCCGCGCGAACGAGGCTATCGCGCATTGTCGTTATAGCGCGGAACATAGGTCTGCCGTTCGATCCAGGCGCGTACGTCGTTGGGCCTTTCGACCTGTGCAATGCCTGAGTCAAACATGAATTCGGCGATGCGTGTTGCCGTTGTGATTTCTGTCTCAAGAATGTTCGACTGCGCAGGAAAGAGCAGTCCCTTGGCGCGCAGTTCAGGGCTCACCTGATCGGCCGTCGCCTGAGCTGCCACGACAAAGCACTCATCGTTCAACCGGGTTGGGCGGGCGACGAAGGTCGCCAACCCGATAGCCGGATAGACATAGAAGTTGTTTGCCTGTCCGGGATAGAAGGCTTGCCCCTGTAGTGTCAGATTCGGGAACTGTACGCCCGCGGCGAAGAGCGCTTTACCGTTCGACCAGGTGTAGGCCTGCTCGGCGGAACACTCCGCCTTGTCTGTCGGATTGGAGATAGGGAAGATGACCGGCCGCTGATTCAGCCTGCTCATGGCTTCGATAATCTCGCGCCCGAAGAGTCCGCCGACGGTGCTTACGCCGATCAGAGTTGTCGGCTTGAACGCTTCGATCGCTGCGAGCAGTTCTTTCTGTTCGGCCTTGAGATCGTGCGGATCGAAAGGCTTGCTTGTGGGCAGCGCCTTGGCCCAAGGCAGCGTGGAGGGATCGAGGCTGGCACGGCCTTCGACGACCAGTCCATCGATGTCGAACATCGCAACCCGATCATGAGCCTCAGTCTCAGAAAGTCCCTTCGTCTGCATCGCCGCGGCGATCAGCTTGGCGATGCCTGTGGCTGCCGAGCCGGCGCCCACAAACAGAATCCGTTCGCTGGTGAGTTGCGACTCCTTCACTTTCATGGCTGTCATCAGGCCCGCAAGAACGATGGATGCCGTGCCTTGGATGTCGTCGTTGTAGCAGAGAATCCGGTCGCGATAGCGGTCAAGATAGCGAATCGCATCCGTTCCCTTCCAGTCCTCGAAGTGGATGCAGCACTGCGGGAAGACTTTCTCGACAGCGTTCACAAACTCTTCCACAAGCTCGTCCAGCTCCTGCGGCGCAGGCGGAGCTTCGCGAATGCCGAGATAGAGCGGATCGGCGCGCAATGCAGCGTTGGTCGTACCAATATCGAACAGCACCGGCAACAGGAATTGAGGCGGTACGCCAGCACAGGCTGTGTAAAGTTGCAGCTTGCCAATCGGAATGCCCATGCCGTTGGCGCCGATGTCGCCGAGCCCAAGGATGCGTCCGCCGGTGGAGACGCAGATGAACCGCACATCTGGCTCCGGCCAGTTCTGCAGCACGTCCTCCATCCGGCCCTTCATTTTGCGCGTGATGTACATGCCACGAGGGCGGCGATAGATGTGCCCAAATGCCTCGCAGGCGTCCGCAACCGTCGGATCGTACAAGATGGGGATGAATCGCGCCGGATCGGACATGACGGTGTAATAGAAGAGCTTTTCATTGCGGTCGGCGAGAGACGTCAGATAGATGTACTTCTCCAGATCGCTTGTCTTCGCGTCCAGATGACGGAGCACGCGGTCTGCCTGCCGCTCGATGGATTCATACGCGTGCGGAAGCAGACCTTCCAGGCCGTAGGTCCGCCGCTCCGCGGCAGTGAAGGCTGTGTCGTGGTTGAGCGCATAGTCGTTCAGCAGTGCGATTCCACGCCGGTCGTCTTGCGTCGTGAGTTGGGCCCGGTTCGTAACTTTCTCAGTAGATGCATCATTCTTGTTTGCCACGGTTTGCTTCCTTTCATGAATTGGAATGCGTTTTGACGCGCATGAGGAAGGTTGACGGGTTTACGATCTCTCGGAAAGTGTGCTTGCACGCCCACCAGCTTGCTGTGCCCGTCTGCCTTTCTACACACTCATTCTCGGAGTTTTCGGGATTGGCGGAAACCCAATTTCGAGGCACTGAAAGACTGAATGGAGGCATGCCTATCCGGAGGAAGAGTGAAGCAAGTTCACTCTTTTGAGGCGAGGCTCAGGCTTGAGTGGGGAGTCAGACAGTGCGAATGCTAGAGTTCGATGATGCCGCGCTTTAATCCGATCATGGCGGCATGGGTCCGGTCGTTGGCATACAGCTTGGAAAGGATGTTCTTGACCCGGCTCTTTACGGTTTCTTCGGTAATCGCGAGCTGAACGGCGATCTGTTTGTTCGCATTGCCGGCCGCGATCAGGCGCAACACGCTGACTTCGCCCGGCGTCAAAGCATCATCGATGGCATGCTCTGCAAGCTGAAAAGAAGCCTCCGGAGACAGGGTCTTCCTGCCCGCATACACGGCGCGAATCGTCTCCAGCAGTTCCTTATGCAGCGTATTTTTCAGCAGATAAGCCTGTGCGCCGGCTTTGAGGGCGCTGACAATCTGCGCATCGCCCACATAGGTGGTAAGCACGATGATTCTGGCGGAGGGAAACTCCTTCCGAATGGCGATGATCGCGGAAACTCCATTCATCTCCGCCATGCGCAGATCCATCAGTGTGATATCCGGCCGGGCAGAACGAAACTTCTCGAGAGCTTCTTGTCCATTGGCCGCCTCCGCCACAAGCGCCATATCCGCCTGCGTGGCAATCAATCCGGCGATGCCTTGCCGCACGATGGGGTGATCGTCGACGGCCATAATACGAATTGGAGGAGCTTCCATACTCATCTGCGGCCTGCGACCTTTCAGGATACAACCTGCGACCACCAGGAGCGGCGCACAGAATCCATATAAGCCGAGTGTGCCGGAATAGCCAACAATACCTCGGTTCCGGCAGTAAGCTCGCTCCAGATATCCAGTTCGCCGCTGACAAGTTTGGCACGCTCGCGCATGCCGCGCAAGCCATAGTGCCCAGGGCGTCCCGGTCCCCTCAACACCTCTGGATCAATGCCGATTCCGTTGTCGTGTATACGGATTTTGAATTGGCGTTGGTTGTAGCGAATCTCCACTTTGACCCGACTCGCATGCGCATGTTGAAAAGCATTGCGGAGCGCTTCGGCCGTGACTCGATAGGCTTCGTTCTGGACGAGCGGATGTAGCTTTCGCGGTTCCCCTTCCACCGCGACTTGGAATGCCGTCGCAGTTTGGAGGCCGACATTGCCGGCGAGTTCCTCTCCGAGCGCGCGAATGGACCCTTCGAAATCACCCTTATCAAGCGGTGACTTGCGCATCGCCTGTACGGCGTCACGGGCCTCGGTGACCGCGTCGGCGGCCTGATCGATTGCGCTGTCCAGCGTCTGTTTTACCGCACCTGCCTGTAACTGGGTAGAAACGGTCTGAAACCGCAGCAGCAGTCCCTGGAAACTCTGCAACAAGGTGTCGTGAAGCTCGCGCGCGATGCGTGTCCGCTCGCGGATGCGCTCTTCCAAACGCACCTGAAACAGCGTCTCAACTTCCGACACGGCAGCGCGCATATACTTCTGCATCTCCCTGGCCACGGCTCCGGCAACGAGGCCGCTGGCCAAAATCAAAATTCCATAGATGAGAACCCCGCTCTGCTCAACGGTTGAGTGCGCCGCGCGCTGCCAGTCGATCCTCCAACCCCGGCAGTAGGCGGCCATAAAGTAGCCGCACGCTCCAACACCCCCTCCCATGCAACTGAGACTTGGGTTGAATCGGAGGATGGAGAGCGTGAGCAAGGGAAAGTAAGTCAGGATAAATGGCGAAGCCAGAGGGGCCCAGACATCGGGTAAGCGAGGACCGATCAACGTTGCCAGCGCCAGCGCCGGCATACACAATTCGAGCAGAACGTTAAATCCCCACACAGCCTGCGGGAGGTCTTTCGCAGTTACCAGGCAGCGCTGCACGGCGATCAACGCCACCAGTTCATAGAGCCCGAAGATAGGAATCGCAAACAATCCCCAACGGGGCAGAAGTGAGCCCAGAAAAAAAACGCGAACCGCATAGGCGGTCTCGAAGAAAGCCACAAATCCGAGGATGCAAATGATCCTGAGACGCTCACTCTTGAAAAGCGTCTGCTGAAGATCTGCGGATTGTAGGTAAGATTCCTCCATCGCTTTCAATATAGATTAGACGGTCTTAAATCCGAGACATGTCCGCTTAAGGTTTTGAAGCAATTCCGCGTGGTAAATGTCGTTTCTCGAGAACGCGCGCAAAAGAACCGGAGGAAGAGATCAGAAGGCTTGGCCGGGTGAGTGCGCTGCTGCCCGAGTATCCCGGCTGGATGTTGCAGGTCCAAAGCGCCGGCCGCCTCGGAGCAGAGGCGGCCCCGGAATGGGACAAATTCAGCAGCTAGTTTGTGACGGGTCGCCGTGAAGCCTTCCCGTCTTCATCAGCTGGCTTCCGATTCTTCGTCCCGCGAACCATCTCCAGCCTCTTCGCGTTCGCGCGTCGGTCAAGAAGACTTTTGTGACGGCGATAATGCCACGCCTGCTTCGGTAGTGAGCACCCGGAAGACAAATGTCTCCTGAAGATACAGTTGCACGGCAGAGTCGGTGTGGCCGAGATAGCCAATCGAAACATCCTGTCCGATGTTGAGCTCGAAGTCGCCGCCTCGGGCCGTCAGAACAAACGCACCTTCGATCGCCGGCGCCCAGATCAGGTTGCCATCCACGATGCGCTTTACATGCTCGAGAACGGGATATCCGTGATCGCGGGTTTCGGCGAGCGCCGTGTATTCTTCGGCTCCCAGCACAACCGAATAGGGCCCATTGACACCCACCAGCCGCAACTGGCTCAGCGCATGGGCAACCGCATCCGGATAATCCCGCACATCCGCAGGCAAGGTCTCGATGGGGTTGCTGGTACTTTCCCGGATACCCTGGATATCCGCTTCACGGTATCCGTTGAAGATAGCTCGATCTTCCGCAAATGCCAGTTTCTTCGCGGCGTCCTTCGCAGGCTGCCAGTCGGAGTCGTCAGAGCCGCGCTCCACGTCGTCGATTGCCTGACGCGACAGTTCAAATGGAACCCGCAACTCTATCAGCGGTTTCACCTCGCGCTGCCTTGCGAGGATACCCTCTGCCGGAGCCGAGATTGGCTTCAGATGGCCCGTCCCCACTCCGGGCAGTCCGATTCCTGCCGGTGAAGGAACATCCACGATGCGTCGCCCGGCCAGATACCGCTTCAGCGTTCTCGTCGTCTCTTCTTCTATCTGCACCCATGCTGCATCTGAAATGGGCGCAAGTTCCCGATGGAGGTTATTCATCTT
>JAATFE010000379.1 GCA_015655365.1 Terriglobales bacterium | reverse complement strand
TCGGACCCCGTCCTTTGACATCCGACGCACTTTATAAGTCGCCCTCAACGGCATTGGTCAACCTGGGGGCCACTTATAAATTCAACGGAAATTGGAGCTTCATGGGCGAAGTCCTGAATTTGCTCGACCGCAAAGATCACGACATCGATTACGCCTATGTATCGCAAATAACGCCAGCGGCCGGGCTGGGACTGCCGGCAACACCGCCAACGACGTTAGCAGGACAGGAACTGGTTGCGAATGTTGTGAATGCGAACGCGGCATTTACAAGAGTGATGCATCCTGTCGAACCGGTTCAGGCGCGATTCAGTTTACGTTACACTTTCCGCCGCTGAAGCAAACACGCTGTTGCCGCGACTTTCTTGAACTTCGTCGGCCTGAAACGATCTGCTGTTTATCCTGTGCAAATGGCCGGGGTTGGATGACCCGGCCATTTTTTTGTCCGCCGTACAGCACATGCTTCGAGCCAGCCCCAGCAGGGTGAGAAAAGGCAAACTTCTCCTAACCTGGTTTTGAAGGTCATCCCAAGGAACCGAAAATGAGGCTAAAGATCGGGCAGGCGAGCTCTCTATCCCGATTAGTGGATGAATTCAGGATTGTTCCACTGTCCGTCCGCAGCAATCAACGCATCGGCTTTCTTTGGCCCCCAGGTACCGCGTTTGTAGATATGAACCGGGTGGCGATGCTTCAGTACGGGGTCAACCACGGACCATGCAGCCTCAACCGTATCTTCGCGGATAAAGAGACTCCGGTCGCCCTTCATTGAGTCGCCCAGAAGGCGTTCGTAGGGCGTTTCTCCTCCCCGCTGTTCATTTAACAAGATGAACTCTCGTTGAACCCCGAGCGTATCGCTTCCCGCCAGCTTGACTCGAGCCGCGAGAGCAAGGATCGAACGAGGAGAGAGTTGGAAACGCATGTAGTTGGAGCTGCCTATTGCTCCTTCCGAGTCGGGAAAGAGCTTCTGCGGGGACTCTTTAAATTGCACCAGGACGCTGGTTTCAGTCGTGGATAGATTCTTACCCGAACGCAAATACCACGGAACCCCTGCCCAGCGCCAAGAGTCGATGAAAAGCCGCAATGCGCAGAAGGTTTCTACGTCAGAGTTTTTCGCTACATGCGCCTC
>JAATFE010000171.1 GCA_015655365.1 Terriglobales bacterium | reverse complement strand
CGCGTTTAAAAGCGCGGCGGCGTACGTCGGTTTCCAGTCCTTGCGCTACACCACGTAGAACGCCGTCGGGGTGATAAAGTTCTGCGCCTTCCCGTCGTCGGGGCCGCCCGTGTTGAACGCCGCGTTGTTCTCTACGTCGAGCCACACATTGGAGCCAGGGTGGATCTGCGCAGTTATGCTCCGCGTTGCCCGACGCAATCCGGTACTTGATCTGCGTCGCGGTGCCGGCCATCACCGCGATGCCGTGGCCATTGCCATAGTTCACCGTCTGCGTGGGGCAGTAGGAGTTTGACACCAAGAGCCGAATCGCCTGCGGCAATCGCGAATCCGATTGGATCAAAGGCCCCATCCACGCCGGCTGCTGCGCTGTCATCGCGGTGTTATGCGCCCGGAGCCGCGCGACAGGGCGTTCCAGGCGACGGATCGGCCCTGGCCGCGGCTGGAGCCATTCTCCAATGAACTTGCACTTATCCTGTTCGTGCAAGGTGGCTTTTGCTTCCCCCCAGCGACGAGGGCTTGTCGCTGGGAATCAGGTTTGGAGAAAGACACTCGATGACAGTCCTTCGGTGCAGGCAATTGGAGAACCGCTGTAGAACTGGAGTATCGGCGCGCCTCGCAAAGACGGCGTAGTCAGGCTCTTATTCGTTCGCCTCGATGCGGCGGCCGTGGGTGTCTTGCAAGGGACGGGAATTCATCTTGTAGAGAGCGGCGAAAGTGCGCAACTGATCGCGGCTGAGGCCCAGTTCCTGCTCGAGGACAAACCAGCGCACACCTTCGGTGCAGGGCGGAATGGTCAGCGAACCCATGTAGGTCCAATAGCCGCGATCAGCGGGCAGCAGACCGCCGGGGTTAACCATGTCGGTGACCTTCTCGCTGGCGCCAGCAGTGGCAGGCAGGTGTGGCCAGAGAGTGGCCAGCACGGCGTTGGGACTGCCCATATCCTCACTCATGCGCACGGCTACAACCGCCAGCTTGCCGTCGGCGCTCTTGTGCACCAGGTGGACGACCATGTCGGCGAGCTTGCCCTTGACTGCCTCCTCGCCGGGGTGGTGGAAATGGAACCGGACTAGGTCGTAGCGCACGCCGCCGGCAACGATATAGCTGCCGGGGTTCACGTGAATCTCGATGGTGTGGCCGGTGTTCTCAACCGCAACCGAGCCGGCGAGGTAATGGAACTCGATGGGCTTGAGGGCCTTGTTGAGGTGGGCACCGCGGATGTCGATGGGCGACTGTTCGTGGCCCTCGGAGCAGGCCTTGTAAGCCGGATCGAGCCTGCCCCAGGTGAGCGCGCCGTGTTTGCCCTGGTAGTCCCAGGGTGCTGTGGTTTGGGCGGCGGCAAGGGAGGCCGTGGTGAATACGAGCGCGGCAAGTACAGAAAGACGCATAAAGAGCTCCTCTTTCGAGAGACGGAATGATCCCCGAAGAATTCTAAGTCATGGACGCATGGGCGGGGAAAAAGAATGGGACCCCTCGATGGAGGGGTCCCATTGGTGTTGCGTTCTTGAAGCTGTTTATTTGGCTGCGGCTGCGAGACCGGCCTGCTCGGCCAGGGTGGCTGCCTTGTCGGTAGCTTCCCAGGTGAACTCTGGCTCGGTGCGGCCGAAGTGGCCATAGGCGGCGGTCAACTGGTAGATGGGGCGGCGCAGCTTCAGGCTTTCGATGATGCCCTTGGGGTTGAGCGAGAAGTTCTTGCGAACCAGTTCGGTCAATTTGGCTTCGCCGATCTTGCCGGTGCCGAAGGTTTCGACCAGCACGCTGACCGGCTCAGCCACGCCGATGGCGTAGGCAAGCTGGACTTCGGCACGGTCGGCCAGTCCGGCAGCGACGATGTTCTTGGCGATATAGCGAGCCATGTAAGCCGCGGAACGATCGACCTTCGTCGGATCCTTGCCGCTGAATGCGCCGCCGCCGTGACGACCCGCACCACCGTAGGTGTCCACGATGATCTTGCGGCCGGTGAGGCCGGTGTCGCCCATGGGTCCGCCGATGACGAAGCGGCCGGTGGGGTTGATGTGGTACTTGGTGTGCTCGTCGAGCCACTCGGCCGGAAGAACGGCCTGGATGACGTACTTGAGGATGTCGGCGTGCAGATCCTCGTTGGTGACGCTCTCGGCATGCTGGGTGGAGATGACCACGGCGTCGATGCGCGCGGGCTTGCCGTTCTCGTCGTACTCGACCGTGACCTGGCTTTTGCCGTCGGGACGGAGATAGGGCAGCTTGCCGCTCTTGCGGACCGCAGTCAACTGGCGGCAGAGCTTGTGGGCCAGGGAGATGGGGGCGGGCATGAGTTCGGGGGTCTCGTTGGAGGCGTAACCGAACATCATGCCCTGATCACCGGCGCCGCCGGTGTCCACGCCCTGCGCGATGTCGCCGGACTGCTTGTTGATGGCCGAGATGACGGCGCAGGTGTTGGAGTCGAAGCCGTAGAGGGCGTTGTCATAGCCGATGGAGGCTACAACACCGCGCACCAGGCCTTGCAGATCGACATAGGCCTTGGTGGTGATTTCGCCGGCGATGACAACCAGGCCGGTGGCCGTCAGGGTTTCGGCGGCGACACGGCTATAGGGGTCCTGCTCGAGGCATGCATCCAGAATCGCGTCGGAGATCTGATCAGCGATTTTGTCCGGATGGCCTTCGGTGACGGACTCAGAGGTAAACAAGAAACGGTCGCTCAACTTCGGGTTCCTCCCCACTGAAGGGATTTTAAGTTGGTGGCTTGCTGCGACGGCTGATTTGCCGTGGATGAACTGGCGCGGAGAGCGAAACGCTTCCCTGCTCGATCGGCCACTATCCGGCATCGGCGAGGCACACCTTCACCGGCAGGCTAAAGCCTGGGGGTGTCTTTCCCCATGGTAATTGGGGCGGCTGGCTGGCGGCAAAGGCGCGCATCGAATGGGGAGAAATCGGCGCTCAAAGGCGTTTTGGATGAGGTGAACTGGGAAGGGCGGTCTCGCGACGGAGGGAAGCAGGGCAGAATTAGCCGTTGATTGCAGCGACGACGCGGACATACAAAGCATGAAACCAAGAGAGAGCGGCGTGAACGGCGTCAGAGGCTTGCTGTTCCAGGCGCGGAGTGGACCACCAGCCTGCGCGGAGGCCGAGGTAGCGCAGCGTGAAGTAACCGCCAACGGCCACCATGAGTAAAAGCAGAATCGCGCCAATCCAGCGCACACGGATCTGCACCGCGTCCCGGTGCATCATGCGAGATCTGCCCACGTTGGAGGCGAAAGTCGTCCAACTACGCTCGTCGTCGACTTCCTCGCCAGAGGCGGAGTAGGCGCGGAGAAAGCGCTCCGTCCAGTCATGCTGGTCCAGACCCAAGGCGCCAGCGTAACCGCGCACGATTCCCTTGTTCAGGATGCCGCCGGGAAGCAGACGAAACTTCTCCTGCTCAAGCGCAACGAGGTGCCGTTGGCTGATCTTGGTGACTGCGGTAATTTGATCCAGCGCGATGCCGCGGGACAGCCGCTCCATGCGCAGGTCTTCTCCAAAGCTTCCCATCAGCAACCAGTAGAGAAATCCAGAATCCCTAGGGATTCACCCATCTACAATAAACCGGGTCTTGGCTTGCGTCAAAGCAAATCGAGGGTTCATCCTTTCTTTTCATTTGCCTGTGGCATTGGGGGTGAATTGGTGATTATTTATCAATTAGCTAATGCTCGGGAAGTTCGGACGGCGGCGGCGATAGGGCCTTGTTGAGCACCTCCGCATTGCGGCTTGAAACCGGGTCAGTTCCCAGGGGTTACCAGCGCAGGCTGTTACCCTGAAGGGGAGGGTTTTGTGTTGTGATTCGCCCCTCGGAGCCATGCCAGGAATGAATAAGCTCGTCTTTGCCAATCTTCTGCACCGCCCGCTGCGGTCCATCATCAGCATCTTCGCTGTAGCCATCGAAGTGATCATGATGCTGACCATCATTGCCATCATGATGGGGCAGCTCACCGGCCAGAAGCGGATGAACAACGGGATCGGAGCCGATCTGACGGTCCGGCCCGGAAACTCGACATTTCTCAACGGGGTCAGCGGCGCGCCGATTTCCGCCCAATTGGCTCCGGTGCTGGCCAAATTGCCGCACGTCACCGTGGCTTCCCCGGTGATTACCAATATTTCGATGACGGATGGCCTGGAGGTGCTTTGGGGAATCGACTACCCGACCTACAGCCAACTGAGCCCGTTTGTGTTTCTGTCGGGAGGGCCGATCAAAGAGCCCTACGACGTAATTGTGGATGACGTTTATGCCTCGACGGGTACGGGACACCACGTGGGCGACACAATCCTTATCCTGAAGCACCCGTTCCACATCACCGGTGTCTTCGAGCACGGCAAGGGTGGGCGCAAGCTGATCTCGATTGCCATTCTAGGCGAGTTGATGGGCTCCGACGGCAAGGCTTCGGCTTTCTATCTGAAGACCGACCGGCCGGAGAATCTGAGTCTTGTCACCAACGAGGTCCACGCCACACGCGGCCTGGAGAACTACCAGGTGATGACCATGGATGAGTGGTATTCGCTGCTGACGCCGGATCGCATTCCCGCGCTGAACACCGCGATGCGCGTGGTTGTCGGCATCGCTGTCATTATCGGCTTCCTGGTCATCTTCCAGTCGATGTATACGTCGGTTTTAGAGCGCACCCGCGAGATCGGCATTCTCAAGTCGATGGGCGCCTCCAAGTTGACCATCGTGGGTGTGGTGCTGCGCGAGACGGCCGTGCTCTCGATTGTCGGCGTGGTAGTGGGGGTGGTGCTTTCCTTTGTCATCAAAGGACTGCTGTCGCAGAAATTCCCTACGCTCTATTTGGATATGAGCGTGGCCTGGGTCATCAAGGGAGCGGCGATTGCGTTTGTCGGCTCGGTGTGCGGCGCGTTCTATCCGGCCTGGATGGCTTCGCGCAAGGATCCTATCGAAGCGCTGGCTTACGAATAGGTCGTGCCGCGAGGCAAGTAGGATACAAACAGCGAGGGCCGCACCGGGATGGTGCGGCCCTCGCTGTTTGCGCAGGTACCGGAAGGTGACAAGATGCAGCGCAGATTGACCAGCCGGCGGAGTGAGTCATCGGAGTTGGTTGACTTTCAACCTGGGATGCTGCCTCGCTTCCTAGATTTTGGTCTGAACGGACTCCATTTTCCCTTTCACAGACTGCAAAGCGAGCGACCGGTTCTCCGGACTATGCCGTTGGCGCACAAGGCAATGGATCGCAGGATAGGAAAGCAGTTTCACTGCGCTGCGTTCTTCTCTGGGACGGGTAGGCAACTTTGAGAGTGTTCGGGCACGGACTTTTCGCGGGCACAGAAAAAGGGACGAGCCCGAAGGCCCGTCCCTTTTGTGCCGCTTGGTTGTTGACAGCGATTAGAAGTCCAGTCGCAGCGAGAGCTGCACCTGGCGGGGGCTGTAGGCAAAGTTGGAGTCGGCGTTGTTGACCGATCCAAAGCCGCTGGCATTGACACCAACGCCGGTCTTGGGAACGCAAGTCAGGGTTGAGCACTCCGACTGCGACTGTCATGTCACCAATTGACCTGAGCAACCGCTCGTTACAGACGAGTTGGACGCGAGGTTGTACGCGGTGGAACTGACGCCGGTGACGTTCGTGTGGT
>JAATFE010000431.1 GCA_015655365.1 Terriglobales bacterium | reverse complement strand
TGTCGACTCCATCCAGCAGCCAATCGGTGGCGTTGGGGCGGGAGCCGCCGACCGACAGGGAGAAGGAACCGCGCGCAGCCACTTCGCTGTCGGCGCCGGAAGTGAAAAAGCTGTTGGGGTTCGTCTACGCCGTTGCGCCCGCGGTGAGCGTGGCAAGTTGAACGAAGTCGCGGCCATTCAAGGGGAGTTGGGACACCTCCTGCGAGGTGATCACCTGGCCGAGCGAGGGGTTGGCCGTTTCGACAGCGACCGCTTCACCGGAAACTGCCACCGTTGTGACGACGGTAGCGGGTACGAGCGAAAAATCGAGTTCACGTGCTTCATCGACCTGGAGACGCAGGTCCTTCGATTCCGCGCTTCGAAAGCCCGTCATATCGACACGCACAGTGTACGTCCCGACCGGCAGCAATGGGATCAGATAGTGCCCCACATTGTCCGTCTTCCCGCTCCGCACCTGGCCGGTTGCCCTCGAGGTAGCCGTCACGCTGGCCTCAGGGATTGCCGATCCGGATTTATCGAGGACGTTGCCTGAGAAGCTTCCTGTGGCCTGACCATGCATAGCCTCAGGGATCATCAGCGCGAGAATGCAGAAAACCACCCAAAGGAGTGTCTTGTGAAATCTTGAATCGGCTGAGACTTCGACCGGCCCCGGACACTTCTCGCCCACCATCGTGTGTTTCATTGTAGGTCCCCTTTTTAGGAAATACGGCTGAGGTTTTGCTTTTATCGATTGCTCTGCGCAGGTTCTGAAACGGCAAGATTTTGCTTAGATGGAATTTTCTTTATTGATCGCTGCCAACGGATTGGAAGAGAAATCGTTCTGCGGAACTACGAACAGTTTTTAGAGCAGAATGAACGTCTTGGTGCCTAGATCAATTTACGCACTGAAATCCCGTTGCGGCGGTTCAAAAAGGGTGAACGTCCATACCTTAGAGTTGCATCTTTCCGATGCACTAAAAGTCCGTTGCTACTGGTTCAAAAAGGGTAAACACCCACACCTTAAAGGTTGCATCTTTCCGATGCACTAAAAGTCTGTTACTACGGCGCAAGTCTTTGTCGAGAGCTACCTCGAAACGGTTGCATCTTTCCGATGCACTAAAAGTCTGTTGCTACTTTAGCGCAGCGGCTTCTTTCTCGGCAATAGTTTGTTGCATCTTTCCGATGCACTAAAAGTCTGTTGCTACCGCAGCAAACCTTCAAAATCTCGCCCATCTCCTGTTGCATCTTTCCGATGCACTAAAAGTCTGTTGCTACTCCCTATCTTCTTTAAAATCATCTCTTTCCACCTTCCGCGAACCTCCCCGCTTTTCCCCGGAGCCAGAGGTTCGCGGAAATGACTACTCACATGTATGCCCGACATTAGCACGACAAGATACGCGCAGTAAATAGCTGTTTGCCCGCAACTCTCCTTGATGCTCTTCGCGTCAAATGAGCGTAAAAGTCGATGTACTATACGGGCAACTTCATTGTTTTAAGGGCGATAGAATACGAGAAAAAACGAAAACACGTCGAGGTAGGTCGAGGAAAGTTTAAGTTGAAAAGGGTATATTGGTTGCCCCTCGTGGATTCGAACCACGATATGCTGCTCCAGAGGCAGCTGTCCTACCATTGAACGAAGGGGCAATCAGCGCAAGCGGTGCGGCCAACTTGCAACTTTGCTGGCCTGGAATGCGGCAGGGCGCCGAACACCAAAACCCAACTTGTTCATCATAAGGGGAATCCGCGGCTCGGTCAAACGGACTGTCTCAGAACGGCGATGCGAGCTGGAAATACGGCTTGTTGAAGCCGCAGGACCCTTGTCTGACCCAGTAAATAGCCCGAGATCGAGAGCATGGCGCGGGTGTCGCGCCATGCTCTCTACGCTACATCATCGGTGAGAAGCTGCCGATCCAGTTGCCCAGCAGCGCCGGGAAGCAGCCCAGCGCCACCACAGCGGCGGCAATCAACACCAGCACGGCCAAGGTGACCGGGTGAGCCTTGATAGGCGTCTCATCAACCGCAGGCATCACATAGGCCCGCTTCAGCACCTGCAAGTAGTAGTAGAGCGAGACGGCGCTGAGCCCCACGGCAAGAGCCACCAGGGCAAAGGGAACCGGCCCGGCGGAAACTCCCAACACCGTAGCAAACAGGTTGAACTTGGCCCAGAAGCCGACAAGGGGCGGAATGCCGGCCAAGGACAGAAACAGCACCAGCAGCACCGCCGCTAAAAGCGGGCTGCGTTTGTGAAGCCCGAGGAAAGCGTCGAGCCGGTCGCTGCCTGTAGCCCTTTCAACAACCGCAACCACGCCGAATGCGCCAATGGTGGTGAGGCCATAGGTGAGGACGTAGTACAGAACCGCTCCGGCGCTGCGGGGAGAATACGAGAAGAACGCAAGACCCAGGAGGATGTAGCCCGCGTGCGCAATGGCCGAGTAGGCCAGCAACCGGCGCACGCTGATCTGAACCAGGGCGGCAAGATTGCCCAGCGCCATGGAGCCAGCGGCGAACAGCGTCAAAACCAGCGACCACGGAACTCGAAAGCCCGGAAAGACCGGCTGCGTGGCTGTGCTGAGTTGAACCGTCGCGCCCACGAAAGAGGCACTGCGATCGAAAACGTGCAGCGCCGCCGTGCAGATGGAAATGAGCAGCGCAAAGCTGGCCACTTTGGAAACGGAGGCGATGAACGCAGCCGCCGGAGCCGGTGCGCCTTCATAGGTATCCGGCGCCCACAGATGAAAAGGAACCGCCGCAACCTTGAACCCCAGCCCCGCCGCAATCAAAACGATAGCGACGTAGAGCAACGGCGCGGCTTGTTGCCCCCTTATGCCATTCGCCGCCAGCAAGATCTGATGCAGGTTTGTCGACCCCGAGATTCCGTAGAGGTAGCTGAAGCCGAAGAGCAGAAACGCCGCCGACATGCCGCCGAAGAGGTAATACTTCATGGCCGCTTCGGCGCTTTTGCCCGAGCTTTTGGCGAAGGCGGTGAGGATGTAGAGGCCCAGGCTCAGCAGTTCGAGGCCGATGAAGATCAGCAGCAGGTCCTGCGCGCCGGCAATGAGCAGCCCGCCCGAAGCCGCCATCAGCACCACGGCCACGTACTCGCCCACATGGCGGGTGAATTCCGAATCGATCAGCAGGAAAAGCGTCAGCGCCGTCAGCGTCAGAATTCCGGTTTGCGCCACGGCCGTAAAGCCGCCGGTTGCAAGCAGCAGTTCATGACTGGCCGGGAAGCTCAGGCCCCCGCTTCCCTGCTGCAACACGGCCCAGGCAGCCGCAGCGCATCCGGCCACGCCCAGCAAGGCAGCTACAACGATGCGCAGCTTGTACGCGGCCTTGCGCAGGAAGGCGAGATCGACCACCAACACCAGCAGCGCTGCAATTTCCAGCGCAAATTCCGGCAGAGTTACGCGGAAGAGATCGGCGTAGTTCATTGTCCCCCTCCCGCAAGCAGCGCCTTCACTGCCGGTTCAATGGTGTCGAGAAGAATTCTCGGGTAAAGGCCGACGAACAGGCTTACCCCAACCAGCAGCGCAACGCCGGTGTACTCCGGCCAGGTGATGGCGCCAAGGTCGTGCCAGCCGGTTCGCGGATGGTCGTCGGGAGTGACCCGCACATCGCTGAAGAAGGCCTTCTGCAAGGCGCGCCAGGTGTAAGCAACACCAACCACGATGCCGACTCCGGCAGCGGCGGTCCACCACGGCTGGACCTTCCATGCGCCCACCAGCACCTGCAACTCGGCCACAAATCCAGAAAAGCCCGGCAGCCCCATCGAGGCCATGCCGGCAATGACGAAGGCCCAAGCGGCAAACGGCAGGCGTCTGGAAAGATGCAGCGCCTCCAGTTCCGCCAACTGCCGCGTGTGGGTGCGTTCGTAAACGATGCGGCCCACAATGGCGAAGAGCAGCCCGGCAAGGATGCCGTGGGAAAACATCTGCATCACCGCGCCGGTCACGCCGATTTGATTCAGGGTCATCAAACCCAGCAGCACAAAACCCATGTGGCTCACGCTGGAGTAGCCGATGACAAATTTGAAGTCGGTTTGCACCAGCGCCACCAGTGCGCCATAGACAATGCCGATCACGGCCAGAACGGCAAAGACGTCGCGCCAGGAACCGATGCCGATGTACGAGAAACCCCAGGGATCGAGGCCGCGGGGGAAGAGCGACATGGCCACCCGCAGGCAGCCGTATGCGCCCAGTTTCATCACCACGCCGGCCAGCAGCATGGAAGCGCCGGTGGGAGCGGCGACGTGGCCGGTGGGCGCCCAGGTGTGGAAGGGCCACATGCCGGCCAGAATCGCAAATCCGGTAAAGACCAGCGGAAAGGCCCACATCTGGAAGCTTACCGGCAGGCTGGCATGAGCCAAAGCGATGAGACCGGTGGAATGGCTGCCCGAGGTGGCGTAGGCCGCCAGCAGGCCGATGAGCACCATCGACGAACCTACGAAAGAGTAGAGCGCCAGCTTCATGGCCGCGTACTCGCGCCGCGTGGACCCCCAGATGGAGATCAAGAAATATTTGGGAACGATGGCGATCTCGTAAAAAACAAAGAGCAGAAAGAGGTCGAAGCTGAGAAAGACGCCATAGACGCCGCCGATGAGCGCCAAAAAGAATGCAAAAAACTCATTGGTGCGCAGTTCGATGTTCCAACTGAACAAGACCCCGGCCACCGCGGCCAAGCCGGTGAGCAGCACCAGCACGCGGCTGATGCCATCGGCTGCGAGCAGGTAGTGAATTCCCATGGCAGGGACCCAGGGCAGATCCACAATCACCATGCGGCCCTGGCCCATGCCGGCCGCAAATCCGCCCACGGCGAGCACCAGCCCGGCCACGGCCACGGCCAGCGCCAGCCAGCGCGCCAGTGCGTTCCTGCCCTTGGGCAGCAGCGCCTGGACAAGGGCCCCGGCAAACGAGAGATAAATCGTCCACGCCAACATTAAAATCTCCAGTGTGCCAGCAGGTTGATGACGGTTGGGTTCACGGTTTCAACCACCAGTTGAGGCAAAATACCGAGCAAGAACATCAGGCCGATGACTGGGGCCAGCGCCATCCGCTCGCCGTGGTTCAGGTCGGGGAAAGCGGCGCAGTGCTCGGGCACCGGGCCGGTAAAGACTTTCTGGATCACGGTCAGAATCACCACCGCGCTAACCAGCAGTCCGAGGATCGAAATCGAAGCCGCCACCCAGGCCAGCGAAAAGACGCCGCGGAAAACCAGGAACTCGCCCACAAAGCCATTCAGCCCCGGCAGGCCCAGCGAAGAGAAGAGCGCGATGCCCATCAGCCCCGCCAGCACCGGGGCAGGCTTGCGCAGGCCGCCAAAGTCGTCGATGCCGCGAGGTCCACCGGTGCGCGTCTGCATCATGGACACGAACCAGAACAGCGCCGCCGCCGAAAGTCCGTGGTTGAACATTTGCAGGATGACGCCGTTCAGCGCCGCCGCCTGGCTGGCAACCGCCGAGGCGCCGCTGGCCGGAATCGCAATGGCGAAAATGCCCAGCAGGCAATAACCGAGGTGATTGACCGAGGAGTAGGCGAAGATGCGCTTCAGATCTTTCTGCGCCGCCGCCGCCCACGCGCCCATCACCACTGTGACCACCGCCAGCACCAGCAGCGGCGTCCGGATCTGGGCGATCTGGTGGCCGAAGAGCGGAATCGCAATGCGCAGCAAGCCGTAGACGCCCATCTTCGACATCGCGCCGGTCAGCAGCATGGTCACCGGCGAAGGCGCTTCGGCATACGCCGCGGGCAGCCAGGTGTGGAAGGGCGCCATGGGCACCTTGACCGCAAACCCGGCCAGCACGCCGATCGCCAGCCACAGGGTTACCGGGCCCAGATGTGCGGTTACCGCCCGATCCAGAGCGCCGGTCGAGGCCATCTGCGTCAGGTGGCCAAAGTCCATGCTGCCGGTCGAGAGGAAGACGGCCAGAAAGCACACCAGCAGGACCACGGAACCGGCCATGGTGTAGACGAAAAACTGTGTCGCCGCCGGCCCCCGGCGCGGACCGCCCCACAGTTTGATGAGAAAGAAGGCCGGAATCAGGCTCAGTTCCCAGAAGAGAAACCAGTGGAAGAAATTCAGCGCCGTAAACGACCCGAAGAGGCCGGACTCAAGCAGCAGCACCAGCCCGAAGTAGAGCCCCGGCTGGTGATGCACGCGATGTGCGGCGTCGACGGACATCAGCGTCACAATGGCCGAGAGCACCAGCATCAGCGCGCCCAGGCCGTCCACGCCAAGGTGATATTCAATGCCCAGGGAAGGCGCCCACGCGGCCTTTTCGATCAGGCCTATGGAGCCATCCGGGGGCAACTGGGTCCACACCACGAGCGCCAGCGCCAAACCACAGATCGCCGTGATCAGGGCCACGGCGCGCGCATGCTTGCCGGAAAAGAGCGCAATCGCCGCCCCCACCAGGGGCAGCACGGTCAACAGCGTCAATATCGGAAATCCGCTCATGCCCGGCTGCTCCAAATCAGGATTGCGACCAACACCACTACAGCCAAGGCCAGCAGCCGGAGGTAGGTTTGCACCCGGCCGTTCTGCACGCGAACCAGCAGCCCGCCGCCGGTGGAAAGCTCTTCGCAGCCCTTGTCGAAGCCGCCGTCGACCACGTTGGTATCGAGGAAGCGATTCAAGTGCGCCCAACCGCGGAAGCTCCAGGCCACAAAGGTAACCAATCCGCCCCAAACCCGGCGGTCCAGCCAGTCGGCCACCCGCGCCCACCATGCGTAGAAGGCAATCACCGTCACTCCATAGAATTCATCCACATAAAGCCGGTTGCGCAGCCAGCCCCAAACCAGAGGCGACGCCTTTTCCAGCACGTCCGGCTCCTCCGGCGCGGGAGACTTTCCGCCATAGAGCAGCCAGCCTAGCCCGAGGCCGAGGAAGACCACCACGGTCGAAGTTCCCATCAGCGCCAGCAGTCCCGGCTCGGCAAATCCGTGCAGGTCGAAGCCGGCAGCATTGCCGTCAAGGAAGGCCCGGAACCACGGCCAGGCCGGGGTGCCGATCGCGCCCAGCGCCACGGCAAAGAAGGCCAGGATTGCCAGCGGCAGGGTCATCACCCTGGGGCTTTCGTGCGCGTGCTTTTCGCCGCGCGTTTGGCCGAAGAAGACGTACGCCACCTGACGAGTCATGTAAAAGGCGGTCAGCAGCGCACCAAAGACCAGCATGTAAAACGGCGCTCGATTCGCGCTCCAGTGCTGCGCCGCTTCCAGAATGCCGTCCTTGCTCCAGAAGCCGGAGAAGAGCAGCGGAAACCCGCACAGCGCCAACATGCCGATAGCGTAAGTAAGGAAAGTGACGGGCATGGCCGACTTGAGGCCGCCCATCTTGCGAATGTCCTGCTCCTCGTGGCTGCCGTGGATCACCGAACCGGCTCCCATGAAGAGGAGCGCTTTGAAGAAAGCGTGAGTGATGAGGTGGAACATGCCCACGGCCACGCCGCCCATGCCGAGGCCGGCCATCATGTAGCCAAGCTGCGAAACCGTCGAGTAGGCCAGGATGCGCTTGATGTCGTTCTGGGCAACGGCGATCAGAGCGGCAAAAACCGCCGTGATCGCACCGACCCAAGTCACTACAGTGAGCGCCGTCGTGGTGCCGCCGGTCAGAGCGCCGGCCTGCATCAGCGGATAGACGCGGGCCACGAGGTAAACGCCCGCCGCCACCATGGTTGCCGCGTGAATCAGCGCGGAAACCGGCGTGGGGCCTTCCATGGCATCGGGCAGCCACACATGCAAGGGGAACTGGCCGCTTTTGCCCGCCGCTCCGGCAAAGATCAGCAGGCCGATGGCGCCCGCGGCAGACAAGCCCAGCGCCGCCGGCTGCGCCAGCAGACTAGCCAGGGCCGTGGCCTCCATGGAACCCGAGCCGCCGTTATAGAAGAGCAGCGTGCCGGTCTGCGCAAACAGCCAGACCATGCCGAGCAGGAAGAAGACGTCGCCCACGCGCGTGGTGAGAAATGCCTTTTTAGCTGCCGCGGCCGCCGAGGGCTTTTGATACCAGAAGCCGATTAGCAGATAGGAGGTGAGCCCCACGATCTCCCAACCCATGAAGAGCAGGAGCAGGCTGTTGGCGATGACCACCGTCAACATGCCGCCGGCAAACAGGGAGAGGAAGCAGAAGAAGCGGGTGAAGTTTTCGTCGTGGGCCATGTAGCTGACGGAGTAGATAAAGATCAGCAGCCCCACCAGCGTGACCATCACCAGCATCGCGGCGGAGAGCGGATCGAGCACCCAGCCCAGGTCCACATTGACCGCGCCCACTTGAATCCAGGTGAGGCTGACCGTCTCGCGCGCTGCCACGCCGCCCGCCCAACTGCCCACCACATGCGCAAAGGCGGCCAGCGCAAGCAGCAGCGAAAAACTCATCGACCCGATGGCCAAACCAGCCGCAGTTTTGCGCCGGGGCTGGCCGAGCAGCGCGGAGACGCCCGCAGCCACGATGGGCAGCGCGGGAATCAGCCACAGCATCTGTGCGATGGGCGAGGCAACGAGTTGCGGAGTGAACGAAATTGCTTCTTGCATCAACCCCTCACCCCTTCATCCTGTTCATGGCGTCCAAGTCCGTGGTGTGGGCGTGGCGATGAATCGAAATCACCAGCCCCAGGCCAACCGCCGCTTCGGCCGCAGCCACGGCAATGGAAAAAATGGCAAACATCATGCCTGTGAGCAGTTCGGGATGCGGCCCATAGCGCCAAAAGGCAATCAGGTTCAGGTTGGCGGCATTCAGCATCAACTCAATCCCGATCAGCACCAGGATGGCGTTGCGCCGCGTGAGCGCGCCAGCCAGCCCGATGGCAAACAACAGCGCGGCCACCAGAAGATATCCCACGAGCGGCGTCATTGAGCCTCCACTTTCTGGTGCATGGCCACAATCACCGCACCGATCAAGGCCAGGGTCAGCAGCACCGCCACAATCTCCAGCGGCAGCACGTAGCGGGTCATGAGCGCATTGCCAATTTGCAATACCGATACCTGGGGCGCGGCAGTCTCGTGCGGCAAACCGGGCACGCTCTGCAACACCGCCCAACCCAGCGCCGCAAACACGCCGGCGGCAATCACCAAGCCGGCCAGCCAGTTGCGGCTGTAAACGCCGTCCTTGGGAGTTTCCGAACCGCGCGTCAACAGGATGGCGAAGACCACCAGGATGGCCACCGCGCCGATATAAACCAGGACCTGCGCAAAGCCTGCAAACTGCGCGTCGAGTTGGAGGAACAGGAACGCCAGCCCGGCAAAGGCCACGGTCAGCGCCAGGGCGCAGTGCACGGTGTTTTTCAGCAGCACCGCGGCCAGCGCGCCAGCCAGCGTCAAGGCTGCAAGAATGTAAAACACAAAGCTCATCGGCAGCCTGTCCTTTCTTTTGACTCGTAAAGATTACTCGGCATAGCGGTATCTCCTGGGGCCGAATTTGCCCTCGCGCATCCCCGTCCGGCCCAGCACCACATAGGCCAGCAGCAGGATTACCGAGCAGATCACCCAACGCTCCCACCCTTCGCCCAGGAACCGCCACAGCGCGGCCACAAAGAGATTGAGCAGGGTCATGGGCAGCACAAACTTCCAGGCGAAATTCATCAACTGGTCCTGGCGCAGGCGAGGCAAGGTGCCGCGAATCCAGATGAAAACGGAGATCGACATCATCAACTTTGAGAAGAACCAGATCCAGGACGGAACCCAGGTCAGGAACGAGAAGGGCGCCGACCAGCCGCCCAGAAACAGCACGGTTCCCAGTCCGGAGATGGAGAACATGGCCAGATACTCGCCCAGAAAGAAGAGCGCGAACTTGAAGCCTGAATACTCGGTGAAGTAGCCCGCCACCAGTTCCGATTCGCCTTCAGGCAGGTCGAAGGGCGAGCGGTTGGTTTCCGCCATGGAAGAGACGACATACATGAGGAAACCTGCCAGCCCCCACGGCGTGAAGATATACCAGTGGGGAAAGACGCCGCTGTAGGAGTTCTGCGCCGCGACAATCTTGGTGAGCGAAAGCGTACCGGCAATCATCACCACAGCCACGCTCGACATCAGCAGTGGCACCTCGTAGCTGATCATCTGGGCCACGGCGCGCATGGCGCCCAGTAGAGAATATTTATTGCGGCTCGACCAGCCGGCCATGAAAATCGATAACTCCGTGGACGCGCCCATGGCGAAGTAGAACAGCAGGCCGGCGTCCATATCCACCAGCACCATGTTGCGTCCCATGGGCAGCACCGCAAAGCCCATGAACACCGCAACAACAAGGACCAGCGGAGCCAGAAAGTGCACCACCACATCGGCGCTGAGGGGAACAATGTCTTCCTTGGTCAGCGACTTGATGCCGTCGGCGATGGGCTGCAAAAGGCCGAAGGGCCCTACGCGGTTGGGGCCGAGGCGATTCTGGATGCGGCCCAGCCCTTTGCGCTCCATCCAGACCGCAAAGGCAAACAGCGCCGGGAACAGGCCGATGATCACCACCACGCCCAGCAGAACGCTGACAAAAGGCTGCAACACGGCCGGCAGAAAGCTCACCAGCCAGTGCTGAAGAAGAACGAAGATCTGGTCCAAGGTCGCGCTCATGGGCTAGGCTCCTTCTCCTGTTGCTTTGGCGGCGGCATCGGCTGCTGCCTTGGCTTCCGCGGCAAGCTTGGCTTCGGCGGCGGCTTTGGCCTTGGCGTCTGCCTTGACCTTCTCTTCGGCCAGGTGCGCATCCACGCCGGCGGCTTCGGCGGGATGAATCTTGTGATAGTACTCGTTCGGCTTGGCCAGTTGCTCGCGGTCCAGCAGCAGGCCGCCAAAGCGGTCGGTGGTGCTCAACTCAAACTCCGTATCCATCTTGATGGCGTCGAACGGGCAGACCTCGACGCAGATCTGGCAGCTCATGCAGACCGAAATATCGATGTCGAAGCGGGCCGGATAATACTGCGCCTTGCCCAGGTAGTCCAGCTTCTTGTCCTTCGACCGCTCGATATAGATGCACTTGGGCGGGCACTCTTTTTCGCAAATCTGGCAGGCCACGCAACGCAGGCCCGCCTCCCACACCGGATCCCCACCGTCGCGGTTCTCCTCGTCAAAAACCAGAAAAGGAAAGTCGCGCGTGGCCTCGATGGGAGCGATCCGCTGCTCCGGATACTCGACCGTGGTCAGCCGATCCGCGGAGACATAGCTGCCGGTAAAATTCTTTGCCGTCTCCCACAGCCCTTTAAGTATGCCCTCGCCTAACAATGAATCCTCCCAAAAAAGCTGCTCGTACCGTGTCCTCGCGATTTCGTAATCGAGCCCAGGAAAATGGGTGCCCCAGGTTCCACTTTTGGGACCTGGAAGAGCACGAATTGACACGGACACGGTACGAGCCAACCAGCAGTTAAAAACTATCGATCCACTTCACCCAGCACAATATCGACGGACCCGAAGATCAGCACCACGTCGGCCACATTCTCGCCCAACGCCATGTCTTCGAGCACTGTCAGATTAATCAGGCTCGGCGGACGCACCCGGTAGCGGTAAGGATTCGGCCCTCCGTCGCTGATGAGATAAAAGCCCAGCTCGCCCTTGGGCGCCTCGATCCGCCCGTAGGCCTCGCCCGGCTTGGGACGGAAGCCGCGAATCTTCGCCTTGGGGTCCATGATCGGACCGCCGGGAATCTCCCTGAGCGCCTGCTCCAGAATCTTGATCGACTCGCGCATCTCCAACATGCGGACCATGAAGCGGTCGTACACATCCCAATGATCGCCCAGCGGCACGCGGAAATTGAAGCGGTCGTAAATGCTGTAGTGATCCACCTTGCGGATGTCGTAGTCTACGCCCGAGGCCCGCAACATCGGTCCGGTCACGCCGGCGTTAATGGCCAGTTCCGGCCTCAAGATGCCCACGCCCTGGGTGCGCGCCATCAGAATTTCGTTGCTGCTGAGCAGGCGGTCCACTTCGTCCACAAACCCCGGCAGCCCCGCCACCACCTTGCGCGCCGCATCCAGCCAGGCGGGCGTGGCATCCACGCGGCAGCCGCCGAAGCGCATGTAGTTGCACATCATGCGTGAGCCGGTGATCGCTTCGAACAGGTCCAGGATCTTTTCGCGCTCGCGGTAGGCGTACATCAGCGGCGTGCCGCTGGCGCCCATCTCCTGAATCAAAAACCCGATAGAGCTGGCGTGATTCTGCACCCTGGTCAGCTCGCCCAAAATCACCCGCAGATATTCGGCGCGCTCGGGAACCGCCTGACCGGCGAGCTTCTCCACCGCCAGCGCATAGGCCCAGTTATTGGTGAGCGAGCAGATGTAATCCAGCCGGTCGGTATAGGGCATGGAAGCCAGGTAACTGTTTGCCTCGCCGATCTTTTCGTGGTTGCGATGGAGATAGCCGAAGACCGGCTTGAGCCGGATCACGCGCTCGCCGTCCAGGGCAATATCCATGCGGAAAACGCCGTGCGTGGAAGGATGGTGCGGCCCCATGGCCACCTCCAGCAGTTCGCCTTCGCCGTCCGGCTCAATCACCGGGGGACGGTTCCAGCCTTCCAGCTTGTTCTTGTCGTTCGCCAAAGCGCCGACTCGGTAGGAATCGGTCATCGTGCGGCGCCTGTCCCTTCCTGGCCTGCGGTTGCCGCCTTGTGCGCTGCCGCCCTGGCCAGCACGTCGTCGTGGGCCGTGGGCTCGTACTCAAAGTCGTCCGGCTCCACATAATCGCGGCGCATGGGGTGGTCCTTGAAGCCATCCCACATCAACAGCCGCCGCAGGTCCGGATGACCGGTAAAGACGATCCCAAAGAGGTCGAAGATCTCGCGCTCCTGAAACTCCGCCGACCGCCAGATGGGGGTCAACGAGGGCAGTTCCACCTGATCGGTGCGATTGGCCGTGCGCATCCGGATCACCACCGGTCCGTGTTTTTTGGCCACGGAAAACAGGTGATAGACCGCTTCCAGGCAGCCCGGCTCGATGCGCTTGCGAGTCTCCTCGACGGTCTCGTCTACCGTCTGTTCCACACCCTCCACGGTCTTGGTGACCGGGCGGGTAACTTTGACCTTTTCCGTAATTTCCTTGTCCGGCCAGTCCACGCCGGTTGCGTTCGACAGATAATCGAACGCCAGTTCCGCGTCGTCGCGCAGGAACTTCGCCACCTCGACCGCATGACCGGGGGCCAACCGCAGCGAGTGCTGCCCGCTGGGGCCGGGGTTGGGCACAACCTCCACGCCCGCGCCCGGAATGGCCGCCTCGATTGCCGTCTTGATCTCTTCTACAGTTCTCAATCCCTAGTTCCTCAAAGCCTTTAGC
>JAATFE010000234.1 GCA_015655365.1 Terriglobales bacterium | reverse complement strand
GCGTCGATCCGTAGCCCGATCTCTTTGCGGAAAAGTCCTTTGCCCGCGAGATATTTCTCCATATTCGCGATCGGATCGTCGCTCATCCCTCGCCCCAACTCGGGCTTTCCTGGTAAGCGATAATGGGTGCACTCGATCAGCGTCGGACCATGGCCCATGCGTGCGTGCGTAATCGCTTCGGCAGCCACGCGATAGACCGCCACCACGTCGTTGCCATCCACCGTCATGCCGGGGATCCCATACGCCAAACTCTGCTGGGCTAGATCCTCGACTTTGGCCTGCTCGGTTCCCAGGCCGTTTTCGCAGACAAACACAATGGGCAGGCCTTGTGTCCCGGCAAAGTTCATCGCCTCATGCCAAAAATCCTCCGCCGTGGACTCGGCTTCCAAAAAGGCTACGACAATGTTGCCGCGCCCCTTCACCTTGTTGGCCAGGGCCGTGCCGGTGGCAATGTTGAGCTGGGCTTCCGTCGTGAGCAGAGGGTTGACGATGTTCAGTGGCGCATAACTCAAGTGCGCAGGCGCAGAGGGTTTCTTGCCCGGCTTGATCGCGCGTCCGGAGATCTCGCCCAACAGCGCATCCAGTGGCATGCCCTTGATGAAGCTGGCGATGAAGTCGCCGTGCAGTGGACCGATCGCGTCTTCGGGAAGCAAGTCGACAATTGTCCCCACCGCGGCTGCTTCCTGCCCGCGAGAGGCATGAAAGCTGCCCGCTCCCTGCTTGCACAAGGTGCTCACCCGCTCTTCCAGCAGGCGGCACTTCCGCATGGTCGCATACAGCGTGAGCAGCTTCTCGTCGGAAATCGGAGAGAAGCCATTTCTTGCGGTTCCACTTTGCTCTTTGGCTTTGCTCGTCATGGATGTCGTGACCTCAGCGTTCATGCCGTGCTTGCCCCTACGTCGAGTAGTCCGCATTGATGTGGATGTACTCGACGGTTAAGTCTGTGGTCCAAAAAACACAGGTGCCCGCGCCTTGGTGGAACTGGATGCGGATGGAGAACTCGGGCTGCTCGATGTAGGTGTGCGCGGCGGCTTCGTCGAACTCCTCGGCGCGCCCTCCGTCGCGGCAAATGCGCATCTCGCCAAACCAGATGTCGATGCGCTCGGGGTCGATAACCGCGCCGGAGTAGCCGATCACCGCCATCAGCCGTCCCCAGTTGGGATCGCAACCGGCCCAGGCCGTCTTCACCAGCGGCGAGTGAGCAATGGCCTTGGCCACTTTCAGCGCTTCGGCGTCCGTGGCCGCGCCCTCGATGTGCAACTCCACAACGTGCGAAACCCCTTCGCCGTCGGCCACAATCTGCCGCGCCAGCGAGGTGCACACCTGGGTCAATGCTGCCGCGAACTCCGCATTCCCGGCCTCTACAGCCGCGCCGCTGGCCCCCGAAGCCAACAGCAGCACGGTGTCGTTGGTCGAGGTGTCGCCATCCACCGAGATGCGGTTGAAGCTGACTTCAATCGCCTGCCGCAGATAGCCGTCGAGCACCGCCGGTTCCACAGCCGCGTCGGTCAGCACATACACCAGCATCGTGGCGTGCGGCACCAGTTGCGGGTGGATCATCCCCGACCCCTTGCAGAGCGCAGCGATCCGGATTTCCTTTCCGTCGATCTCCAGGCGCGCGAAGGCGGTCTTCTCTTCCGTATCGGTGGTTAGAATCGCCTGCGCCACCTGCTCAAAGTGATCGAACTCGGCTCCCAGCGATGCCGCCACGCCGGGCATTGCCGCGATCAGCTTCTCCGCGGGCAGTCGAACTCCGATGATGCCGGTGGAAGAGGGAAACACCTCCTCCTCCTTGCAGCCGAAGATCTCCGCTGCCGCCGCGCAGGTCGCGCGCGCCGCGTCCAAACCGGCCTGGCCGTTGGCGCAGTTGGCGTTCCCGGCGTTGATCGCGGCCACCCGCACCTGTCCGCCGGTGGCGCGCAAATGCTCTTTATCCACGGTGAGAGGCGCTGCGGTCACGCGGTTGGCGGTGAAAGCGGCGGCGGCGCTGGCTGGCGCATCGGCCACAATGAGGGCAAAGTCGGTCCGGCCGCTGGCCTTGAGGCCGGCTTTCGTGGCGCCGAAACGGAAGCCCTTGGGAATAAGAATTTGAGTTAGATCGCTCATGTTGTTGACCCCTTTAATCTAACAGGTAGCCGAGCGGCGAATCCCACAGAGATGTACGCGCCGCCATCTGTGCGTCAGGAACCGTTAAGCTGGAAGAAGCGATCCGCCTCACGAACCGCAATCCTTCAAGAAGAAAGAAACAATGAAAAACGACGAACCGAACTTTATCGAGATGAACCATGTCAACGTGGCGCGCGGCGAACGTGTGGTGCTGCACGATATAAATCTGAATATCAAGGCCGGAGAGCATGTGGCCATTCTTGGCCCCAATGGCTGCGGCAAATCCACGCTCATTCTCACCATGAACTGCCAGCTCTATCCCATGGTCGAGCCCGGCATGAGTGTGCGCATCTTTGGCCGCGAACGCTGGGACCTGACCGAATTGCGCCAGCACTTCGGCGTGGTCGGTTCCGGTCTCATGGGCGCGGAGTTGCCCGGCCGCCGCACTGCCGTCACCACTGGCCTCGATGCCGTCATTGCCGGATTCTTTTCGGCCTCCACGCTGTGGCCCAATCTGCACGTGACGGACGAGATGCGCAGCCGCGCCGTCGAAGCGCTGGAGCGTATCGAGGCGATGCGTCTCGCCAAACAACTCGTCGGCCAAATGTCGGCTGGCGAAAAGCGCCGCATCCTCATCGCCCGCGCGCTTGTGCATCGTCCCCGCCAACTGCTGCTCGACGAGCCTTCGAACGCTCTCGACCTTGCCGCCCAGCGCGAATTGCGCGGGACCATGCGCCGCCTCGCTGGCGAAGGCACCGGCCTGGTCCTGGTGACCCATTACCTCGGCGACATCCTGCCGGAGATTCAACGCATCATCCTCATGCGCGATGGCCGCATCGTAGCCGATGGTCCGCGCCAGGAATTGCTGACCGAAGCACGCCTCAGCGAGTTGTTCAACACTCCCGTCCGCGTCGGCCGCGACGAAGAGTGGCTACATAGCTGGTAGGCCGGGTTTTAAAGGCTGCGGAAAAACTTTGCGTGCTTCAGGAATGCTCGCGCCCTCTTACAAAACGCGTCGACCAGGTATTCACTCGTCATTGGGCCCCGAACAGAAGGGCCTCCCGCGTGGGGAGGCCCTTCTGTTCGATGCGGTTACGTCGTTCTAGCGGGGACGCAAGGATTTGATGGATTCGGGAAGGCGCTCTTCGATGAGCTTGGCACGCTCGGCGGCCATGTCGCTCAGATAGGCTGGCACCGGCGTGGTGGTCAGAACCAGGGTCAGGGCGATCACCGAGAAGACAAGGCCCGCGATGCCGGCCGAAACCAGCATGTGGTAAGTGTCGGAGATGTCCAGGCCGAAGATGTTGAAGGCTACATGCTCCAACGGTTTGATGTGGTGGAGAACCGCCAGCGCGAAGAGAAAGAAGGAAACCGCCAGCGAGGTGAGGACGGCCAGCGTCACATCCAGGTTGCGATGGAACTTCTGTCTCGCGCGGCAGTGCGGGCACTCGGCGAAATGTTGCTCGTAATCCTTGCGCATCTCCGGGTAGATGCCCGAAATGTCATAACGCCAACTGGCCAGGATGCCGCCCACGACAGTGTCAGTGCATTTTGTTGTTGCCATAGACTTTAAGACTCACTTTGCAAAGGATGTGTTGGTCCGCGATGTTCCGCGTAGCTCACGTGGCAATTTGGAGGCTCGGTCAAATTGGATGCTCGGCGGTCTGAAATAGACTCAGCGCCGATCCTGTTTGCTTTGCCTCGCCATGACCAAAGGTCTTGGCGTTTCCTTTGCCAACCTAACCTGGTACAGAGTGATGCCCACGTTACAATTGTAACCGATTCATCCTAAAAGAAAATAGAAGAAAGTGGTTCATGCTGATTGGCCAGGAGCAGCGCATTGGCCAGCAGGCTCGCCCCGCCGTTGAGGGCGCGCTCGGCCATGACCCGAGCCAGTTCGGGAAGATTATTGCTTTCAGATAGATGCGCGAGGATCAC
This sequence comes from Terriglobales bacterium, assembly GCA_015655365.1. Classification (GTDB taxonomy): domain Bacteria; phylum Acidobacteriota; class Terriglobia; order Terriglobales; family Acidobacteriaceae; genus Telmatobacter. The sequence goes on along the minus strand of JAATFE010000234.1, from coordinate 5,269 downwards.
GTAGGCGGCCTGGCCGTCGTAGCCGTTCTCAAGGAAATCCGCTGCCGCGTCGTTGGAAAGGTGGCCGACGCGCGAGAGCACCCGCTGCTTGACCGACCAGGGATAAGGGCCGTCGCGCAGCATCTCCAGGTCGTGGTTGGACTCGAGCAGAAGCAGGTCCAAAGCCTGCAACTGCGCCTTGACGTTGGGCGGAATATAGCCGAGATCGGTGGCAAAAGCCATGCGCACGCCCTCGGCCTGGAGGACGAAACCAACCGGGTCGGCGGCATCGTGGGGAATGGTGAAGGGACTAATGGAGATATCGCCGATGACGAAGGGACGGCCAGCCTCAAAATATTCGACTGCCGGAAGCCAGGCAGCGTCTTTTTGTGGTTTGGCGGCCTCGGCCTGCGCATCGGCGGCGGCGATGTCGGCCATTCCCGGCGAAACGGGCTCGGCGTCGGCGAGCAGATCGGTCTCGTCCGGCTCGCCCTCTTCCGCCGCGCACTCGGCTTCGGCCTGGCGCTCGGCGGCCTGCTTGCGGCACTGCTCCAGCCATTGCGTGTAGGTCATCTGCCTGCGCGGAGTGAGCCAGCGCCTCCAGGCGCCGTGGGTGGCCTCGGTGAAGTACACCGGAATGCCCAGCTTGCGCGCGGTGACGGCTACGCCGTGGACGTGGTCGGAATGCTCGTGGGTGATGATAATGGCGTCGAGGGTTTGCGGGTCTTCGCCGGCCAGGGACATGCGCCGAAAAAGCTCGCGGCAACTCAGGCCGCAGTCGACCAGGATGCGCGTGCGGCCCCCGGTGACTACGGCGCTGTTGCCCTTGGACCCCGAAGCCAGCACTGTGAAACGCACCATTCCTTGAGGATACCGCGAATGGAGGATTGCAGTGGCCGGGAGGGCCGCGCGAGGAACGTCTCAGCGCGTGTCGGTAAGGTTGGCCGGGAACTCGATGGAGACCAGCGTGCCGCGCCCAGGGTTGCTGACCACGCTGAAGCGCGCCTCGTTGCCGTAGAGCACTTCCAGGCGCTCGCGCACGTTCTGCATGCCGATGCCCGCGCCGTTGCGGCGTAGCGCCGAGGCTGGCCGAGTGCCCATGCCAACGCCGTCGTCGGCCACCTCGATCAGGACCCGGTCCCCCTTGAGGCTGCTGCGCACGGTGACCGTGCCGCCCTGGATGCGCGGTTCGAGGCCGTGCTTGATGCTGTTCTCAATCAGCGGCTGGAGAAGGATGCTGGGGACGAGAACCGCGAGCGTGCGGGGGTCGATCTCTTTTTCCACGCGCAGCTTGTCGGCGCCGAAACGAACCACTTCGATGTCGAGGTAATCGTCGGTAAAGCGCAGTTCCTCGCTGAGGGGCACGTAGGTATCGTGGTCGCGAAGCAGGGCGCGCAGGATGTTGGCCAGTTTGACGGTCATTTCGCGGGCCAGCTCGGGCTTCATACGGACCAGGGAGGCGATGGAGTTGAGGGTGTTGAAGAGAAAGTGGGGATTGATCTGGCGCTGGAGGGCGTCGAGGCGAGCTTCAAGCAGAAGACGCTGCTGCTCCTTGAGCTTGATTTCGATGCGCAAGGCGTTCCAGACCTTGAGGGCGATGCCCACCACCATGGGTGCGCAGAGCCAGACGAGGACCTGCAAGCCGAGATTGCCGGTGTTGAGGGCAAAGAGCCGGCCTGGATAGAGGCGCGCCAGCCACTCGCGGGCGATCTCCAGGACGGCAATGAGAAACAACATGAGGATCTGGCGGTCCATGCGCGGCTGGCGCAGGTTGCGGCGCACCCAGCGGTAAAGGCTCAGGTCGATAAACGGGGTGAAGGACCAGATCTCGTTCATCTGGACAAAACGGCCCAGAAGACCGGCCACCAGGCCCAGGGCCGCATTGAAGGGCAGGGCTATGTACTCGTGCTGGAAGACCGCGGGCGCCGAGAGCACGACCCCGCCGAGCATGGCCCACCCCGGCCCCACCAGCAGGCCCATGAGAACGACGGTCTCAAAGGAAACATCGGCGGCCAGGAAGTTGGGCACCCTGGTCCGCACCCATACGCCGAGAGTGAGCGGCACCAGCAGAAACGCCAGCAGGGTCGCGGTTTCACGATGGCGGCGCCGCTCGGCAAACAAGAGGCGCTGGAAGGTCTGCGACCGCGCCAGGGCGCTGGCCACCGCGGCGGCCACGCCCAGTTTGACCAGCAGGGTGATGAGAATCAGCTCGTTATCTGCCACGCATTCAATGTACCGCACGGGACGAAGAACAGAGATCAAGGATCAGAGAGCAGAGGACAGAGATCAAGAGGCGGAGATCGGCTCCAGCTCCGCACAACGTAGAATAGGAATATGGCATTTGAAAGCGTAAAGAAGATTGCCGAGGCGGATTTCCCTACCCGCTGGGGAGCTTTCCGCATCTTCGGTTTCGAGGGTGTGATGGCGTCGCCGAGGCCGTGCGACGAGAAGGTGGGCCAAAGCAAGAAAGAAACGGTCGAGGGACTGGTCGCCGTGGTGATGGGCGACATTCACTCGAAGCCGCCGGTGGTGCGCATCCACTCGCAATGCCTGACCGGCGACGTGTTCGGCTCGCTGCGCTGCGACTGTCGACTGCAGTTTGAGCTGGCCATGGGGCGCATCGCCAAAGAGGGCGCGGGCATCCTGCTCTATGAGCAGCAGGAGGGCCGCGGGATCGGCTTGATGGCGAAGCTGAAGGCTTACGAGTTGCAGGATCAGGGCTTGGATACGGTCGAGGCCAACGTGGAGTTGGGCTTTGCCGCCGACTGCCGCGAGTACGAACTGCCGACCGAGGTGCTGAAGCTGCTCGGCGTCCGCCAGGTCCGGCTGATGACCAACAACCCGGAAAAGGTGGCGGCGCTGGAAGCGGCGGGCATCGAAGTGGTGGAGCGTATCTCTGCCGAAGTGGCGCCGCAGCAGAGCTTCGAGCGCTATCTGCGCACCAAGCACGAAAAGATGGGACACATTCAGGACTCGGTGATCACCGAGGATATGGGCGAATAAAGCGAGGTCCCCACAGACGATGAGCTGTCTGCGGGGACTTCGGTGCTGAAACGAACATCGTTGGCGCGGATATATGCGGGTAATGGGTTAGTGCGTTCTGCCCCCGCCTCCACCACCGCCGCCGTGCGAGCCGCCACCACCGCCACCAAAACTTCCTCCGCCACTGCGCGATGCTCCACCACTGGAGCCGCCGCCAAAGCTGCCGCTGCTGCGGGAGGCGCCGCCACTGCTGGCTCCCCCACCAAGGCTACCGGAGGACCGACCGACCGAGCCGCCGCCGCCGGAATTGGTGTGGCTGGGGGCTTGGGCGTGCTGGCCCCCGGCGTTGGCGCTAGGCAAAGACGGGTAGCCTAAGCGGCTGCCATTGTTGCCGCCTGGAGCAGACGGATTCACGACCCGGCCGCCAACGACAACGGGGCTTGCCGAGCGCCCTGAAGCGCCGGGCATTCTTGCGCCGGGAGTGGTGGGCTGCGAGCCCAAATAGCTCGAGGCGGGACGCTGGTAGACGGGACGCGGCGACAGGGGACGAAGCGGCTGCACCGTGTGGCCGGCAATGACCACCGGAGCGTTCTTGTCTCGGCCGGCAACTCCCGCGGTTCTGAGGGAAGGACGGCGGTCAACCGAGAGGACGGGGTGAGGCCGCCCCGGCTTCCCTCCTCCGCCCCAAGGCAAGCGACCGGGCCGGTGCAGCCCCGGACGCGCCGGGAGAACGTAGCCGACCGGAGTGACGCCGACGTTGTATCCATAGCCACCGCCGCCCCACCACGGCTGGCAGGAGCCCATTCCCGGTCCCCATCCCCAACCGAAATCGCTGTAGAAGTTCCAGGACCCGCATTGGAACGGCAGATAGCCCCAGGAAGAACAGGAAACCCACATATAACCGTAGCCCGGCGTCCAAGCCCAGTGACCGCAACCGTAGGGGTCCCAACCGGAGCCAACTCCACTCGCTTCATAGGGCGACCACACGTAGCCCGAGCCGGGTACGTTGTACCAATTGCCGTTGGCGTCCAGGTCGTTCCAGGCGGGGTTGTCGCTGTTGGCAAAGCTGCTGGTTGCCTTGGTCCGGGCGGCGGCTTCGGCCGTCAATACCTGGTCGCGGTCGGCATTCCATGTGTCCCAGGAGTCCGGCTCGATGGATTCAGACAGGTTGTATGCGGAGAGGTCGGTAAGGTTCAGAGCCACGCTTTCGCCGCCGTGCAGGTCGAGGGCCGGGGAGTTGGCGCGCTCCAGATGGACATTGCCGGAAAAGACGGCCAAGCCGCCCGGAGGGTTGTCGAGGTTGATGCGCAGGACAGAGAAGCCGCCCGCCGTGACTACGCTGTCGCTGAACTTGACCCGGATGTGGCTGGACTGGCTTTCGCCTTGCAATTCAAAGTAGACCAGGCCGCTTTCGAGCACGATCTCCGCGTCGGCTGTGCCGTCCTGCTGGCGCAGAACAGCCAAAGTCAAGGAACTGCCCGGCGAGAGGCGAACGACGCTGCCGTCTTCAAACTGGATCTCCGCCCGGCCTTCGTCCGCGGTGGCGATACGCGTCCCCTCAAACAGCGGGGTATTGGCAAGGGCTTTATCGGCAAGCACCTCGTCGCCTTGAGAGATCTGCACCGGCCCATCTACGCTGCTCAGCCGCACGGCCCGCGCCGGTGCCGGCGCATCTTCGGCAAGCAGAATGGGAGCCGAACAGATGCCTGCGACGGCAAACACTGCCAGCCCCGCAACCGCGGCATCCAACCAGCGCCGAACTAACTTTGTGCGCTTCATGGAGACCCGCCTTTCCATTACCCAACCCTTGACTGCTATTCGCACTGAATCACAACCTGACTTACTTGAGACACACTTTTGAGAAGGAAAGTTGCGACAAATTGCATCGTAGGAAAAGATAGTTCATTCCGCCTTCGCCAACAACGCCCTGGCCCGCTTCCTTACCCGCTCCAGCACACTTTCATCGTCGGCCAAGCGCTCGAGGATGCTGCGAATGGTGCAAATCTGCTGGGCGCGGCCATCGTCGGCGGCTTCGCTCAGATAGTCCATCTCCCTATCGAGGCCGAGCGGATCATGGTGGAGCAGCAACTCCAGGCGCGCACCTTCCACTATAGTCGTGGCGACGGACAGGAGGGAGTCTCCGAGCGACTGTATCTGCTTGTCCTTCGAGTAGTTGAACTCGCAGACGCCGTGGCCCTCGGGGCCGCTGTAGGTGAACTTCTTCAGCCCCTGAAAAGCGACCTTGACGCGGCTTTCGCACGGTTCGCCGTTCCAATCGTGCCGGCGCGCGGTCAAAAAAACGCGCTGC
>JAATFE010000033.1 GCA_015655365.1 Terriglobales bacterium | reverse complement strand
GATATTGCGGGCCAGCTTCTCGATCTCGTCGGCCTTGCGAATCACATTGAGCGAAAGCGTATCCTTGTTGGTTTTGTCCACTTCCGCTTTGAGATCCGTAGCGAGCTTGAGCAGACTTGCGCTGTCCACGGCAATCTGCTTTCTCCGTGCGGCATTGGCTGCCTCAAAACCCTGTTTCTGAGCTTGCTGGGTATTGATCTCGTTCGCTTGATTCCCATCGGGGATACGGTTCACTTCCGGGGGAATATGGGGAAAGCCGTTCTGGAGCAGGGCCTGGCTGCCCATCGGAGTGAGGGCGGCGACGATCGAGCCGGCGAGGAGGCCAATCCACAGGCCACTTACCCGCCGAGGATGTATGCCTTTCGTTGGAAAGATTCGCTGGAACGTCATGGATGACCTCCCGCTTGGGCTGAACCGGCCGCCAAACCGTGCAGGCCCGGCTTCCGCGTTCGAATTGGCTGGAGTTACCGGCCTTTGCTGCACAGTCTAATCTAGTTGGAGGAGTGTTGGGATGGATCCTTTACAGTTAGTGGCGCGCATAGGCTGGTTTGCAGAAGGCCGGTTCCTGGGCAAGGTGCTGGACGAGTGGGTCGACGATGCCCAGGAGTTCATCCACGCGAGGTTGCCTCACCTGCTGCTGGTTGCGGCGGTCGCCTATCTGCTCAACCGGTTGCTGCACGCAATTACCTACCGCATGATCCACCTAGCCGAGCAGCACGCGGCCAGCCCAGGACGGATTGCGCAGGTAAAGACGCTGGCCGGGGTGATCCGAACCACGGGCTTGGCGATTATCGGGATGATCGCCGGAATGCAGTTCCTGGATGCCGTGGGGGTAAATCTGGCTCCCTTGCTGGCTTCGGCCGGGGTGGTGGGAGTGGCCATCGGCCTGGCCGCGCAGAACATCGTGCGGGATATGTTGAACGGCGTGCTGATTCTGGTGGAGGATCAGTTCAGCGTGGGAGACACGGTTCGCGTGGCCGGTCTGGCGGGCACCGTAGAGGCGATGACGCTGCGCAAGACCACGGTGCGCGACGTGGATGGAACGCTTTACATCGTTCCCAACTCGCAGATCACGACCGTAGCCAATTTGAGCATCGACTACTCCGTGGCGACGGTAAATGTGAGCGTGGACTTTTCGGCCAATCCCGACGTGGTTTTGAAGATGCTGACGGAGATCGCCATGGAGGTGCGCGGCGATGAAGAGTTCCGCGACGACTTTGTGGAAGACCCGCAGGTTTTGGGGGTGGATGCGGTGAGGGGCTCGGAGATTCTCTTTCCTGTGGTCTTCAAGACGAAAGCGACCAGGCAATACGCGCCGGTGCGGGAGTTTCGGCGGCGGGTGCGGCTGGCGCTGGAAAAGCACCACATGCTGCCTGGCGACCCGAACCGGGTGTTCAACACCTTCGTGGACAGGGCAACGGGAGCGCGCGGACGGAGCACACAGGAAACAGCGGCAGTACCCGACCCGACGGCGTTCAAGGCACAGGAAGGCAATCCCTTCAGCGGCCAATAGGGCGGCTGGCTCTTGTTACAGGGCTTGGGAAGACTCCGCCGGCGGATACTGCGGGCCGGAGTCGGGGAGAGTGGCGGAGCGGAAGATCACGCGGTTGCGACCCGAGGCTTTGGCGGCATAGAGCGCCTGGTCAGCAATGGCGAGCAGGGATTCCACCGTGGCGGATTCGTTGCCGAGATCGAAGGCCGTGGCGCCCATGCTGCAGTTGACTTTGAAGGCGGACTCGCCCGCGCGAACCTCCAAGTTGGTAATGGAGGCATGGAGGTTGGTCAATCTCTGCTCGATTGCGTCAAGCGGAATCTGAGGCAAGATGAGCAGGAACTCTTCTCCGCCGTAGCGGCCGGCATGGTCGTAGGGGCGAATGGCGGCGGCGACAGCAGCAGCAAACCAGCGCAGGGCCTCATCGCCGGCGAGGTGCCCATAGGTATCGTTGAGGCGCTTGAAGTAATCCAGATCCACAAGAGCGACAACCAGCACTCCGCCTTCCCGACGGGCCCGATCTATTTCGGCTTCGAAGGCGCGCAGCACGGCGGCGCGGTTGAACATGCCGGTTTGGCTGTCGTGGGTGGCCTGAATGCGCAACTGTTCGCGGCTGGCCTCAAGCTCCTGGGTGCGTTTCTGGACAAGGCTCTCCAGATGGCTTCTTTGTTTTCGCAAGGAACGGGCGCGCAGCCGGTCGCCTCCCCATAACAGGAACAAAAAGGCCAGGGCGCATAGGGAATAAAACCAGTAGGTCATCCACCAAGGGGGAAGAACCCTGACCTGCACCTTGACAACATTGGAACAGGCTTGCATGGCGGGATTGCAGGCCATGGCCATGAAGGTGTAGTGCCCAGGGGAGAGGCGGGAGAAGGTGGCAAATCCTCCCACCGTGTCGAGCCAGCCCTGATGCAGGCCCATCATCCAGATTCTGAGGCTGATTTCGCTGCGATTGCGCATGGCAGGGGAGGCCACCTGGAAATGTAACCCCGTGGCGGGCCATGGCAGAGTGATCTGCTCTTCTCCCGTGTAGAGGTTCTTTTCGTGGAAGATCTCAGAAATCGAGACGGTCAGCGGAACCGGATCGAAGATTCGCTCAGGGTGGAGCAGGTGGGAGACGCCGCCACTGGTTCCGATCCACAAGGAGCCATCGGGACCGGCGCGCAGGGCTCCCTGGTTCACATCGTTCCAGATGAGGCCGGTTTCCTGGGTCAGGTGGCGCCAGTTTTGGCCGTTCCACACAATTACGCCGGAGTCGGTTCCCACCCAGACCCAACCGCGAGGGTCCACGAGGATGGCCAACGGGCCGAAGGTGCGCAACTCTTCAGGAAACTGGAGTTTTGTGGCCTTGAGCCGATCGCCTTCAGGGATCATCCGCCAAACGCCGTCCTGATCGCCGGCAACCCACAATTCGCCATTCGGAGCACAGGCCATAGCCAGCAGCGATCCGCTGGACGCGACCAAGCTTTCCGTCCGGAGCGCGCTCCACTGGTTGTTCCGGTCGCGGAGCAGGCGGTTCTTGGCCAGGAACACGAGCGACCCATCGGGCGTGGCGCAGGCTGCATCAACCCTCGCGGGACCTCCCATTAATTCGTCCACCGCGGCAACACGCTGGGGCGCGGCCCTGGGATTTTCGGCAGCGCGAACGTAGATTCCCTGGGTGGTGGCCAAGATCAGACGGCCAGCGGAATCCTGAAGCGCGTAGGTAATCTCGGAGGGCAGGCGGGACACCTGCTCGGTGCGGCCGGTCTTGGGATCGATGCGGATTACGGCTCCGGCGAAGGTGCCGGCCCAGAGCGATCCGTCGCGATCCAAACCCATGGAGCCCACCTGGCCAAAGCCCCATCGCTTCCCCACAAACAAAGGGCCGGAAGCGCCACTGCGGGGGTCGATCCAGGCCGGCCCTTTTTCGGTTCCGACAAAGGCGCGGTCCGT
>JAATFE010000089.1 GCA_015655365.1 Terriglobales bacterium | reverse complement strand
TCTATCTGCATTAGAGCGGAGTTAGCAGAGGCAAGCGGCGTTCGCGGAGTTAGCCTGGGCGGCCGGGTGCCCCACCTTCGCCGAGGCGCGTATTTTGCGCATCGGTTAAGGTGGGATATCTAGATTTTTATAATGTTTTTTTGGGTCTTTTATAGCTTCTGCAGTCCGTCTGCGTTGGCCTGCGCCGCAGTATGAAACGGAGCAGACCCTACCTCACCCCAAAATGCAACCAAACCGCCATCGCCAACAGCGCAAACCCCGCCGCGCTTGCGGTCGACAAAAAATTCACCGCATCGTTGTTCAGCCAGCCGCGCCGTTCCAGGGTTGCTCCCAGCAAGCTGTCGAAGAGCAATCCGAAAACGCCGCCCGCGCCGCTCAGCCAAAACATGAAGAAATCGCCCCGCACGGCCAGCGTCCCTGTGGCAGCCACCAGCCCTGCCGCAACCGCTCCGGCCGCGGTGCCGGCCAGGCTGATTGCGCCATCGGTCCCCGGCTCGGCCAGCCGCAAGTTGGTAATCATCCGCGGATGGCTGCCCCATACCTGCCCGATCTCGCTCGAAACCGTATCCGCTGCGGCCTCGGCCAGCGCCGCCAGTCCCACGGCGAACAACGGCATCGGTGCAAAGGTTGCCCGTGTGAACCAGCCGCTATCGGTAAAGATGGACTGCACAAACTCTTCGGAAACCAGCGCGGCTATGCCCAAGTTGGCGGCAACCTGGGACGCGTTCCGCCCCCGCCGCTTCTCCGCCATCCCCAACCGCTCCTTCCGCTGCCGGCCCAGCCGGGTGGCAATGTGCGTGAGCACAAAGACAACCAGCACCGGCGTCAGCGCCGTTTGCCAAGGCCAATAGGGGAACATGGTCGTCGAGAACATTAAGCAAGCCGTGATCGCCGCGCCGGCCAAAGCGGCTCCCAACGTGGCCGCACGCAATCGAAAGACCGCCAGCGCCATCAGCAGGCTGATGCCCACCGTCCAAATAGCCACTGGCGGCGCATTGACCGCCCACCAGCGGGTTTGGAGCACCACACTTGCCGCCACAAACGGCAGCACCACAAGCAGCACGAACTTCGATTGCCAGTAATTCTTTGTTTGAGCCACACTTCATCGTATCGTCTGCCCTCCAGACGGCCAAGGCCGCGCTTCCCACATTGATCGGGGAAAGCCCCAGTCAGTCAAATTGCTCACCACCCGATACCCCAGAGCGTTCCGCCTGCGTCTAAAACTTGTCCGCGGCTTTCATCGCGACCAGCAAATCGTCGGGGCATCCATTGGCGAGAAAACCCTATCCATTTCAAGAGGAACCCACAGGCGCACTCGTACCCCAGCCGCCTGATTTACAATCGAAACGGTAAGCAGGAAAGTTCTGAATGAGGCTTTTACCCATGAATTTAGGCCACGCGCGTGCGCGGTTGGTTGAGGCGGGCGCGGTATTTGCGGCCGTAGCCCTGGTTGCCGGTTGCGGCAGTCAATATAGGCCGGTGGTCACGCCCATTAACCCCAGCGGCCCCGCCGCCCAGCCGTCGTCGTATGCGGTGGTGGTTTCGGCCCCACCCGCAACCCCCGGCATCGCCACCATCATTGACTACTCCGGCGATTCGGTGATGGCCTCGGCGCCCATCGGCCTCGGCCCAACGTCCTTTACGCTGGACCAGTCCGGTACTTCCGGCTACACGGTCAACAGCGACCGCACCTTGTCTAATTTCCCCATCTCCATAACCGGAGATGGCAGCCTCCAGGCCAAGAACGTGACGGTCTCCACGCTCACTCCAACTTCGAAGCCGATTGGCCTCTTCTCTCCCAATGCGGGTTTGTGGGCCGCCGACCTCGATGGAAACGTCGCCGACATCCTGACGGGAATTCCCGCATCCTTCAAGCAGGCTATTCCAGTGGCGCCAATCCCCGTGGGCATCTTTGGCCCCGGTCAATCCGGCCTCCGCAACTACGCCATCAGCCAGAACAACTCCGCCACTCCCCAGGCCAGCATCATTCCCTACGATGTCACTTGCAATAACTCGCCCACCACGGTGACGCAGAACGGCGAGGCGGATGCGATCGACACCACCAACACGGTCTCGGCCAAGATCGCTCTGGGCAAGTGCCCCGTCTATGCCGTATCCAGCAGCGACCAGAGGCGGTTTTTCGTGCTCAACCGCGGCGGCGGCGGCGATCCCGCCAACCCCGCCAATCCCCCGGGCGGATCGATCACCGTCATCAACAGCCAGAACAACACGCCCGATAGCTGCACGCCGTTTCAAAACCAGGGCGGCCACTGGATCACCTGCCACCCCTCGATCGCGCTTCCTGCGGGCCCGGTCTATGCGGAATACAATTCCGCTACGCAGCAGCTCGTCGTCGCCAACTACGACAGCAATACGATCAGCATTATCGACGTGACCCTGGACGAGTACGGCAACGACTACAACACCTACGCGAATGACAACTGCATCGACGCGAATGGCAACATCGCCTATGCCGCATGTGGAGCTATCACCGGCGGCTTTGGGACGGTTCACACTGTCCCGGTGGGCGCGAATCCGGCCAGCGTCACTGTGTTGAACGACGGCAGCCGCGCCTATACGGCGAACCAGGCCGACGGCACTGTGAGCATCGTGAACCTGTCCAGCTTTTCCGTGCAGAATACCATCCCCGTCGTCGGTCACCCGCGCACCGTGGTCTCCACCCAGAATTCCAGCTACGGCAAGGTCTACGTGGCCTCGCCCGACAGCCCCTACCTCACCATCATTCGCACCGATCTGGACAGTCCGGATACTACGGTCCTGCTTCAAGGCAATATCGTCGATGTGCGCGTGACCACCCAGAACGGCGCGAGCGGCAATAGCAACAACAACAGCCGCAATCCCGGCGCGGGCCAGCCCTGCTTCCTGCCCGGCGCAAAAGCTACAGCGAGCCTTGCCAACTGCCAAAACCAGTATCTGCAGTAAACCGCCCCGGTAACCGGTCAAGCAACGCTCCAAGGGCCATTCCTCGCAAGGGGAATGGCCCTTGGAGTTTTTGGAATGCACGGTCCTACAGCGGTTCCACATTTACTGTATCCCGAAGCGATTGCTCACAAGTGGTATTTTCCTCAAGAAAAGGCCACCCTGCACGATGAGAATTAGGGCACGTAAATTGCGGAACCGCTCTAAGCCGTACCCTGAAATGGGGAGAATGGAAGCCATGAAGACAGCAGGACCGAAGATGCGCGTGGACCTTCTCCTGTTCGACGCGGGGCATGTGCCCAATATCGAGCGGGCCCGCGCCCTCATCCTGGCCGGCCGGGTCTTGGTCAACGAACAGAAAATCGAAAAGCCCGGCATAAAGGTCCCTGCGGATTCTCCCGTTCGCCTGTTGGGCGTTGACCCGCCCTACGTGAGCCGCGGCGGACTCAAGCTGGCGGCGGCGCTCGAACACTGGCAAATCGACGTTGCCGGTCGTGCCTGCCTGGACGTGGGCGCTTCCACTGGCGGCTTTACGGATTGCCTCCTCCAGCACGGAGCCTCCCAGGTGAGCGCTGTCGATACCGGCTTCGGCCAGATCGCCATGAAGTTGCGCAACGACCCGCGGGTCCGCCTCTTCGAGCGCACCAACGCTCGTCTCCTGGCGCCGGCGTCCCTCAACGCACAACAGGGATGCCTCGAACTTACCCTTCTTGTCATGGACGTCTCGTTCATCTCCGCCACCCAGCTCCTTGGCCCTGTCCTGGCTGCTGCTCCCGCGCTCCGGCAGGCAGTCATCCTCGTCAAGCCGCAATTTGAAGCGGGTCGCGGCGAGGTGGGCAAGGGAGGCATCGTTCGCGATCCCGAGATTCACCAGCAAGCCATCGATCGCGTGGCCGAGTGCGTCCGTTCGCTGTCGTGGCAAGTCGTCGAAAC
>JAATFE010000195.1 GCA_015655365.1 Terriglobales bacterium | reverse complement strand
GTTCCGCAAGGCGTCGAACGACTTCAAGTTCCAGATGGAAGAGGAGTTGCGCAACGCCGAAGATGCGGACCGCCGCAAGAAGGAAGAGGAGCGGCAGCGTGCGCTGGCACTGAGCGCTCCGGCCCAGACGCTCGAAGGAGCGGAGGTTGCGCAGGTCACGGATGCGAGCACGGCAACCGCTGCCGAGACGCTTGGCGAGATTGCAGCAGGCGGCGTAGAAAGCCCCTATCCTGGCGAATACCAGTATCCGGAAATGATCGAGAGCCCGGCTGAGACTCCGGCGACCGAGAGCCATCCGACGATTCAGCCGCCCACAGTGGGAGAACAGGTTCCGGCGACGCCGCCCAACAGCGTGGCGAAGGTTGAGACAGAAAAGACGCCGGAAGAGGGCGCGGTGACCGATCACGCCACTCCTGTTACGGAGCAAACCCACAATGGTTGATCCCGCAGACGTGATCGAAAAGGCGCGGGAGGCGGTAACCCATCGCGCGGACCTTCCTGGCATGAGCCTGATGGAGCACCTGGACGAGCTGCGCCGGCGGATTGTCCGCTCGGCCATCTTCCTGTTTCTGGGCTTCATTGTGGCCTACATCTTTCACGAGAAGCTTTTCGCGCTGGTGCAGGCTCCGCTGACCAAGATCGGCAAGTCGCTGGTCTTTACCCATCCGATGGACCCGCTGAACATTTATCTGCAGGTGTCGCTGATCGGCGGAGCGATCATTTCGTCGCCTTTCATCCTCTTCCAGGTGTGGATGTTCATTGCGCCGGGGCTTTACCAGAAAGAGCGGCGCTTCGTGATTCCGTTCATGGCGGCCACGGTGGGGCTGTTTTTGGCCGGCGCCAGTTTCGGCTACTTCTGGGTGCTGCCGGGGGCGCTCAAGATCCTGATCGTGGATTTTGGGCATAACTTCACGTCGATGGTCACCATCGAGGAGTATTCGGGCTTCTTTTTGTCGATCATTCTGGGCCTGGGCATCAGCTTCGAGATGCCGATCCTCATCTTTTTCCTGGCCCTGTTCGGCATTGTGAGCCCCAGGTTTCTGTGGAAGAACATCCGCTACGCGATTCTGGCAATTTTTCTGGTGGCGGCCATTATCACGCCCAGTCCCGACCCGTGGACCATGTGCATCTACGCCATCCCCATGCTGATTCTTTACCTGATCGGGATCGCCGTGGCCTGGTGGGTTCATCCCTCGCTGCGCAAGGCGAGACAAGCGAAGAAGGCCAGGAAGGTCAAGGAGGCCGACAAGTGATTCTCTCCTCGTTTTGGAAGAGGGCAGCGGCGGGGATGATTTTGCTGGCTCCCCTGGCCGCGCCGGCGCAGCAGCACTTCAACGGCGCCAAGGCCTATGAGTACGCGCGGCAGTTTGTGGCCATTGGGCCGCGCTGGCCCACGGGGCCGGGGCACTTGAAGGCCGAGGCATATTTGCGTAACCAGTTCAAGCGCGATCAGGTGGAAGAAGATACGTTCACGGCCAACACGCCGATCGGCGTGGTGCCCATGCGGAACTTCATCGTGCGCTTCCCCGGCAAGAAGAACGGCGTGATTGTGTTGGCAACGCATTACGAGACCAACTATCCGCTGCGCACGACCAGCTTTGCGGGCGCCAACGACGGGGCCGCGACGACCGGGCTGCTGATGGCGATTGCCGACCAACTGCGCGGCAAGGCGCTCGAAGGCTACTCGGTGTGGCTGGTGTTTTTCGACGGCGAGGAAGCGATCCGGAGCTGGACCGACTCCGACTCGACATACGGCAGCCGCCACCTGGCCGCCAAGTGGGGCAGGGACGGAACCCTGGGACGGATCAAGGCCTTCATGTTGGCCGACATGATCGGCGACAAGGACCTGGACATCCAGAGAGAAAGCCAATCGACCGGTTGGCTGGTTTCGCTGGTGGGTCAGGCGGCGCACAAGTTCGGCTACGATCGCTACTTCTTCCAGCGCGACTCGTCGGTGCAAGACGATCACCTGCCGTTTGTGCAGCGCGGAGTACCCTCGATTGACGTGATCGACCTGGACTACGGCCCCAACAACAGCTACCACCACACCGTTCAGGACACGCTGGACAAGATCAGCGTGCGCAGCCTCACCATCGACGGGGACGTGTTTTTGGAGACGCTGCGGATGGTGAATCAGCGGTGAAGCAGCTGACAGCTAACAGTAGACAGTCAACAGTTGAGGAGGCTCCGCTTTTCGGTCGCGAACTGTGAACTGTTAGCTGTCTACTGTTAGCTGCATCACTGGAGTCAACAATGATTGCCGGCGTTTCCTGGGTTTGGTGGGTCGGGTTTCACGCGGTGGTTGCGGCGCTGCTCGCGGCCGATTCACTGCTGCCCGGCAACCGGCACAAGACACGCTATCCGCAGCTTTTTGCGTGGCTGACGACGGCGACGCTGGTGCTGGCGGCGATGGGTTTTGCGGTGTGGATCGCCGTGAGCCAGGGCCACCAGACGGCGCTGGAATTCGTGGCCGGCTACGCCATTGAAACCTCGCTCAGCGTTGACAATCTTTTTGTATTTCTGGTGATCTTTCAGGGCTTTGGCATCAGCGAGCGGCGCCAGCACAAGGCTTTGCTGTGGGGCGTGATGGGCGCCGTGGTGCTGCGCGCGCTGTTTATCGCCGCAGGCATTGTGCTGCTCCGGCGTTTCGAGTGGATCACCTGGATTTTTGGGCTGTTCCTGCTTTATGCGGCGTGGCGGCTGGTGCGGGGCGAGTCGACCGACGCCGCGATTCCGGCATGGATTCGCAATATGAAGCCGGCCCGCGGGTCGCTGCTGCCGGTGATTCTGGCGGTGGAATTGACCGATGTGCTGTTTGCCGTCGATTCCATTCCCGCGGTGCTGGCTATTTCGCACAATCCCTTTGTGGTGTATACCTCGAACATTTTGGCCGTGCTGGGGCTGCGCTCGCTTTATTTTGCGCTGGCCTCGCTGCTGGACCGCTTCCGCTATCTGCACTACGGGCTGGCGGCGCTGCTGGGTTTTGTGGCGCTGAAGATGCTGGGAGCGCATTGGATCGAAGTGCCGATCACGATTTCGCTGGCGGTGATGGGGGCGATTTTGGCGGTGTGCGGGGTGGTGTCGTGGATGGCTTCCGTCAGAGATCAGGATTCAGAGAGCAGAGACCAGAGATCAGAGAACAGAGATCGGTAAGGGGCTTCGTGCTCCAGTGTTTGTTTTCTGTTGACAAGGCGGGAAAGCGTTGCGGATTGGGGTTCGTGCTTTCCCACTCTCGCGACAGAAAAAGTCGCGAGAATGGGGCACGGTGCTTTTGTGCCTTGGAAGGGATCGAAAGGCCCGTTTTCTACTCCCTACTCCCTGGTCGCCGATCCGGTTTTCCGATCTCTGACCCTTGATCTCTGATCTCTGTCTTTACCACTCTTCGAAGGTGACCGGCTCATCGCGCTTGAAGCGGGAGTGCTTGAGGAAGTGTTTGTCGTCGCGCTTGGGATAGTCGTTGCGGAAGTGCGCGCCGCGGCTTTCGGTGCGGGGCAGGGCGGAGTGCAGGATGGCGTGGGCGACAGTGCTCAGGGCCTGGGCCTCGGCTAGGCGGCGGCCTCCTTTGCCGCGCCCGGCAAGCTCGGCTAATGCGGCGGCACAGATTTTCTGGGCGGCAAAGCCCTCGCGCAGCGTGGACTCCTGGCGGAGCAGGCCGGCATAGGCCCACATGGCTGCTTGCAGGCCTGCGATCTGCTTTTCGACCATCTGTTCTTCGGCGAGGGTGAGAGGCTCGGCTACGGCTGGAGGCGCATCGGCAGTCACCAACGGCAAGCCATCCACGAGCATGGACTGGGCGGCGCGCGCGCCGAAGACCAGGCCTTCCAGCAGGGAATTCGAGGCCAGGCGGTTGGCGCCGTGGACGCCGGTGCAGGCGGCTTCTCCGGCGGCGTAGAGGCCGGG
>JAATFE010000143.1 GCA_015655365.1 Terriglobales bacterium | reverse complement strand
GGTTCAGAGTCATATGGCAAAGTACTCCGGTCCCCCTTTGCAGTTGTCCGCGCTTCATCGGCTTTCGGTCGGTCTGCAGAGCGTATCAGCTGCCAGCCTGCTTTCCTGTGACTTGAACTAGCAGCATTTGATGGACTGTTCTCTGGATCTGGTTCGGGGCTCACGCCGACCTGCCACGCACTGCGGACGCTGTCCTGAAGTTGGATCTGCCTAGCCTTTACAAAAGGTGAGTAGCTTTTCTCGGTGATCTTCACCGAAGCGTGTCCAAGGAGCAGCGAGACCTGGTCAATGGGCACGCCTGCAAGCAGCATCTCGACGGCGAAGGTGTCCCGGAACATGTGGGGATGGCAGCGCTTGGGAGACCCATCGGCCTGCGTGAGGTTGACCAGTTTGAAGAGGCGGCGATAGCTGCGCTGCCAATCGGCAACGACGCTCTTCGGCTGCCCATTGCCACTCCAGAAAAAGTAACGTGGATTCGGCTTCGGACCGGGAGGAACATTTTGGAGAGCCTCGACCACCTGCGGCGGGAGCGGCACATAGACTGGCGTTCCGGTCTTGGCCTGATAGAGCATCAGGCTATCGCCGTGCAGCCTATCACGCTCAAGAGTGACCGCGTCGCGAATGCGGAGTCCACTCCAGCGCATCAGCAGGGTCATGGTGCGAAGCCGTGTCCGGTTGTCCTCTACTGGAACGACGCCGCCTCGCTTGTCTCCACACCTTGAGGTCGCGTCCAGTATTCGCTGGAACTCGTCGCGAGGGAAGTAGTCGGTCGGGACTTGTACGACTTTAATCTTGCCCAGTCCCATGGTCGGATTCTGGCTGATGTAACCGCGACGGACGCCGGCCCAGAAGAAGCCGATCAGACGGTCCTGCTTCTTCTGCTTGGCCAAACCGCCATCTTTCCATGTGCTGCGGAAGGAGAGCAGCGCGTCGAGATCAATCTGATCGAGGTAATCCACCCCCTGCACTCGGGTCCAGGCAAGGAACTGCTTGCGGAAGATGGTATCGAGCTTTGAAAGCGTGGCGGGTTTCAACTCCCGACTGCGGGCGTCAGCCAGGTAAGACTCAACGGCCTTCACGATGGTGACTCTGGGCTTTTGCGGTGGTTGAGTTGGGATTTGGGCGGAGGGAACTGAAGAAACTGGTGCGGGAGAAACGACAGCCGGGTGCTCGGGCATCGGTGCTGACTGCGAAACCGGCTGGGCGGGAACGGACGCTGGATTTTCCAGACGATGGCGGTATTGCTCGGCCTCGTCCCAGAGACGCGTTTTCGCGCTCAGGCGGTAGAACTCGCCGTCATGCGAACCCCAAATCCATTTGGGGCAGTTGCAGCGGCGCCACAGCTTGTCGCCG
Organism: Terriglobales bacterium; assembly: GCA_015655365.1. GTDB lineage: Bacteria > Acidobacteriota > Terriglobia > Terriglobales > Acidobacteriaceae > Telmatobacter. The sequence goes on along the minus strand of JAATFE010000143.1, from coordinate 1,342 downwards.
TAGTGTTTGCAGTCTGCGGAATGACGTGTGTAGACGGACAGCATCGGGCTCTCCCGCTTCAGACGGGATTCTGCTCGATTCGCCCAAATGGGTCAAACCCGACCGGCTACTGTACAAAATACTGTACAAAAATCGACCCGGTTTTTAGTCCGAAGATGCAAGTCGTTAGGAATAAACGGCTTGTTTATGGTGGAGGCGGCGGGAGTCGAACCCGCGTCCGAAATCGCTGTCAGCCAGGAGTGTTCATGCTTTGCCCGGTTCCTTTTGGTTTCGCCCCCGGCACTCAGAACGGACAAGATGCGACGGGAACTAGTCCGATGATCTCGCGCAAGCAACACGGACCGAGCTGCTCACGCCAGCCTACTGTATGACGTCCGCTCACAGCCCGCAGGCAAAGCCGTGGAAGACGGCAGCTTATTTAATTAAGCTGCAAGTGCCAGATTATCGTTGGCAACTTTGTTTTTGCAGGCGATTACGGGTGCCCACACCCCGACATGACTCCTAAGCCGCAATCGATCCCGTCGAAACCGTGACGCCCCCATGATGCCGGCAACTTGCCCGAGAGTCGGGAAAGATGCCCAGGTGCGAGCCGGGCCAACTGGCTCGTGCTGCATAGAAGGATTCTACGCTAGTTCTGGTTTGAGTGAAGGACCGGGTGATAAAGTGGCAAGGTATCCATCAAAACAGCTTTGAAAGTGGAGGTCGGCATGGTTGAAAAAGTGGTTCGGCTGACGGTGAACCTGACAGTGAACGAGGGGCAACTGGAAGCCTTCAAGAGCATTGCGCAAACAATGACCGAGGCTAGCAATGCCGAGCCTGGCACGCTGGGTTACGAGTGGTTTGCGGGTGAGGATGGAGCCCGGATGCGGCTGGCGGAAACCTATGCGGATGCGAGCGCTCTGGAGGAGCACTTCATGGGGCCTGTGGTGCAGCAGTGGCTGCCCAAGCTGGCTGCGCTCTGCGCGGTGGACGGAATCGAAATCTATGGGGACCCTGGGCCAAAGGTCAGGGAACTGGCGGGTGGACGGGGAACCGTCATTTTCCAGTATTGGCTGGGCCTCGACCGATAGAGCGAAGTTAGATCGCAGGCCCGGCGACGGATTGCCGGGCCCTGCAATTCCTCTACTGTTTTTCCAGGTCGATGCTCTCGTACTCGTGGCGATTGATGCCCTCGCGAATTTGGGCCACGCTCTTGCCCAGCTTGAGCTGGCGCGCGGTGAAGAAGGCCTCTTTGGCGCAGGTGGAGCACTCGGTGCCGTGCAGCCCCTCGTAGCAACTGCGCAGGCTGGTATGACCCAGGGCGCGGTCACAGCGGCAGTAGCAGGGAAGCTGGTAGAGCACG
>JAATFE010000398.1 GCA_015655365.1 Terriglobales bacterium | reverse complement strand
TACAGCGGTTGTGGGGAGTGAAGCAAAGCGCAACCGCCAAATGCGGAATATGGTGCGCCCGATCTCTGTGCCGGTAGTGATCTGATCCGGCCGTTTTTGATTAACTCAAGAGATACCGATGGCCATAAAGGCTACTTGACGTTAGGATGATTCTGACGCATCTTGACAACACTGTCCCTGTGAGCAACAGTGATCTTGCTGTTAGTTGACGATTGCGGAATTCAAGTGCGTTGATTAGTTCCAAACTCCTCACACTGAAGCTTACCGAACCCCTCATTCGGATAGGACGCGACTTTTTTACGCAGTTGGCCACACTCTGGCGTTGCTCAGGTTAAGGGAAAGATTTCATAGGTTGCTTTGTTCGGGCGGGATACTTCCAGCGATGGAGACGGCCTGCGCACAAGCCAATGATGTTCCCAAGGGAGTTACTGTGGTTGCACGGGCTGCGAATCTGCGCCGTAGAGACAGGCCTCGGCTACGGCGCTGAACTGCCACATTGACTGCGAACGCTCCCAGCAGGAACACTACAAACCAAGCGTCGGACCATCTGGAAACCGAACTAACGACGTTTCCCAACTGTATTCGGAACAGATAACCGGTTGCGATATATCCGCCTGCCCAGAGCAGCGATGTAATGGCGTCCAACAGAAAGAATCGCGCTCTCGACATGCCGGAGAACCCGGCAAGGGCAGAGACGATGTTTGGTCCAGGTAGGAACCTCGTGAGCGACACAGCCACGACCTGATGGTGCCCGAAAAGCTCCGCAATACAGATCGTCCAGAAAGCTGAGTGCAGCGCTGGGTTCGTTGTATGCGCATTTCTTGATGCCCACGAACGCCCGATCTCGTACGCAACGCTATCGGCGGCAAGGCACGTTGCAAGAATCACACAGATTGATAGCGTGAGATTTGAGCGTCCCATACTTGCGAGCGAGCCGATCAGCAGCAATGACGGCACGGCTGGTATTGGCAGACCCAACTGTCCGCACAGGATCGAAGTAACGAGCATTCCTACGGGGTGGTCAATTAAGAAGTGTGACGCAGGAATCATCGGGTTCTCCTCGCTCTTCGTTCTCTTCGAAACACAACCTTACGGATGTTTTGTGAACTATCGTATTGCGAGGCACATAGGGATTGTGCGCCGCAACCTGCTCTGCAGCCCGGCTTCGAGCCTCGATAACGTCTCGCTGCGATCGACCTAGCAGTAACGCACAATCTAGAATGCGATAGCGTTCAAGTGTGCATAGCACGAATACGACTCGTTCAAAAACATTCAGCGACAGGATTGGCGCGAACTCCGCAAACGCATCTGCTGGAATCTCTTGTGACTCCCCTTTAATTGAAAGTGTTCGTGAGGCGGAAGTTACGATAGATCGGCCCTCTTCGGGTTCAGAGGCAATGCGGATTGCATTCCTGATCACCACGCGGCGAGCCCAGGATCCAGCCCATTTCCGAGATACGGAGGTGCCAGATATGCAATCGCCTAAAGTGGTGATCAGGCACTCTTCCGCCTTCCGGCCGTCGGCAATCATGAGAAACGCCAGACGATATAGATCCAGCATTTCGCTCTCAAACAACTCTTGAAAGTCGTCGACCGCTGCGTAGTCATCATTTGTTCCTGTTTGGCTCCGCCAAGGATTCGTGTCTCTCATTTTGCCTCCTTCGCGTTCGGAGAGACAGCCGCAGTTTGTGCTGCTGTGCGCCCCGGTTTATCCACACTACCCTTGGGGCGTGTGAGTTTTCGGAGAATGTGTTTTGTAAATACGCCGCCGGCGGATAACCTGACGCTTTCGCTCATCAGTTCCGAAAGGGTTTCTCCGCTGTTTGCGCTGATGTGGATAATGTTCTTGAGATCGAGGGCGAGGTCCTGCGCTCCTGCAAAGGTTTTTTCCCATGCGATCTTCAATTCTGTGATCCAGGGTGAGGTTAGTGCTCCCTCAAGTACCAAGTGGCGCCGGGTGCGACTGTCGATCAAGGAACTCTTCAGCATGTTTTCCCTCTCTCGATGTTGGAAGAGCAGCGAGAATGCCAATTCCAGCCACTAGATCTTTGACTGCATGAATTCGCACCAGCGCAGGGTGCCCCAGGTCTCGCTTTTGAGACCTGGGATAGCACGAACCCAAGGCACAAAACCAATTGGTCAAAGAGGTAGGAGCCTGCCCCGACGTGTTATGCAAGATTGCGCCGGATAGTGGCGAACTCGTTATCAAATGCAATTGCTCCGCGATCGCCTTATGACGATGTAGTCTGGAGGAATTACCGAGTTCGCGTGGCTTCAAACAGGAACCACGCGCGCCGCTCCGCTTCGTCAATCCAGGTTTCAAGCAGGCTGGTAGTGGCTACATCGCCTTCGTCGTCGGTCAGAGTGCGTACGGAGCGCATGCGTAGGACGAGATCTTTATTGTCTTCATGCAACTCGCTGAGCATGTCTTCGGGCGACACGTAAGGGGCATCGTTGTCGGCAACGCGCTGCAGTCGCGAGATTTCCCCAATGGAGTGGATCGTCGTTCCGCCGACCTTGCGGACTCGCTCGGCAATGCCGTCTGCGATGGCGAAGATCTGCGCGCCCTGCTCGTCGAGCAGTAGGTGATAGTCGCGAAAGTGCGGCCCGCTCATGTGCCAATGGAAATTCTTGGTCTTTAGATAGAGTGCGAATATGTCAGCTAGGAGTGCGTTTAAGGCTCCAGAGATGTCTCTGACCGATTTGCTGGGAATCTCCGATGGCGTGGCAATGGGCGCCACCCGCTGTAGTTCCAATTCGTGCCGCGAAGTCATGATAATCTCCTCTCGTTTCGGCGAATGCCTCAACACGCTTGAAGATAGCAATACTTATGCAAGGTAGCAATTATCTCTTTGTATCGAAGTGGAGTTATATTGAATCGGCGGTATCGGCTGGTGTGATGCGTCTGATTGTCTCTTACATTCCGCGCGCTGCTAACCGGCGAAGGCAGCAATTAAGCCGCGTTCGCCGGAGCACTTTGAGATATTCGATTTGTTCGGTTTCAGAGAAGGTCTTAATGCGGTCGTAGGAGCACAGCTGAGAATCCCAAGCATAGGAGATCAGCGGCCATCCGTGAGAGAGAGTCAGAACTGCAGAGCTGCTCCGCGTTCGAGCTTCGTGCTCGATTCAGTGCGAAGACAGACCATCCGGAAGCTGGCAGGACTGCGAGTAGC
>JAATFE010000486.1 GCA_015655365.1 Terriglobales bacterium | reverse complement strand
TACTCGCCGGTCAGGCTGTCGAGCTGCGAGGTGGACAGCTTGATGGCCGGTGGATGGTAGGGAATCACCAGCCGCTCGGTAAAGGAAGTGAGCTCCTGCTTGCCGTTGGGCTTGGATTCGAGGTGATGCGCGAGCAGCCAGCGGGGCAACTCCGGCTCATTGAAGGCGCGGGTCCAGCAGTCGTGCTTGAGCCCCTGGTAGATCCACAGCCGGACATGGCCGCTGTTGGCCTTGAGGGCCTGAAACATCAGCTCGCTCTGGTGCGCCGATACAATGTTGTCGTCGCTGCCGTGGAAGAGCCAGACCGGCGTGCGGCCCAGCGCCTTGGCGTACTCCGCGGGCAGGGTGGCCGCCTGTTGCAGGCGCTCCGGGGCATAGCTCCAGAAGACGCCGCCGGCGGCGATGACGATCGCGGCCCACCGCTTGGGATGAAACCGGGCCAGTTCCCACGAGCCGTACCCGCCCATCGAGAGTCCGCTCAGATAGGTGCGCTCCGGGTCGGCGTGAAACTCGGCCGTCTCCCGGTCGAGCTCTTCCATGGCCACGGTCTCCATGTCCGGGTCGGTCCAATAGTGCCCCAAAGGGCATTGCGACATCACGATGACAAACGGCCACCGCTCTGGATGGTCGCGCACCGCCTGGGGCAGCCCGATCTGGGTTTGCCACATTCCTTCCGAGCCGCGTTCGCCGCGGCCGTGCAGAAACAACAAGATAGGCCATTGCTTGTGGTCGTCCCGCCGCCACTCCTCGGGCAGGTAGACCTGATAGCGGTAGGTGGTTCCGTGGATTGCAATCCTGCGATTCAGAAAACCGGTTTCCTGCTCGGGTTTCTCTTGGAAGACGTGGGATCGGGCTGCGGAGGCGGGAACGGCGCCGGGCAAAAGAGCCCAGCCGAGACAAACCAAAACTGCGGCAAATCTAAAAAAACGAGCCATAGAAATTTCCAAAAAACGAATTCCGCGCCAAGCGGTGCAATCTCTTGTAGTGGGGGTCTTCAGTTTGCCTCATAAATGGCACCCTCCGCAACCCGGCCCTGGAACTTATTCTTTCGAAATTCCTGACGATTCTTTTACGACCCCGCGTGAAACAATCGAAACCATCGGCAGGACGCGCCCATGACGACACTCGAACCTGGAGCCACGCTCGACCATTACCGCCTCGAAGCCACCGTTTCCCGCAGCGGCATGTCGACGCTTTTCCGGGCCACCGACCTGAACGATGGAAAGCAGGTCGCCATCAAGGTCCCTCATCCCGAGATGGAAGCCGACCCCATCCTTGTCGAGCGCTTCAAGCGCGAACAGGAGATTGGCCAGACCCTCGACCACCCCGGCATCGTCAAAACCTTTAACGGCGAAAACCGAAGCCGGGTTTACATGGTCATCGAGTGGGTCGACGGTCGGCTGCTGCGCACCATCCTGAATGAGGGCCGCAAGCTGCCCATCGAGCGCGCCATCAAAATCACCCTGGGCATCTGCGACGCGCTCGATTTCATGCACAAGCGCGGCGTGGTCCATCGCGACCTGAAGCCGGAAAACATCATGGTCGACGAGCAGGACGGCATCAAGCTCATCGACTTCGGCATCGCCATGAAAGAGGATGCGCGCCGCCTGACTTATGCCGGCCCTTCGCCCATGCTGGGCACACCGGACTACATCTCTCCCGAGCAGGTCAAAGGCCAGCGCGGCGACCAGCGCAGCGACATCTACGCACTGGGCATCATGCTCTACGAGATGCTGACCGGCCAGACGCCCTACAGCGGGCCCAATCCCCTGGTGGTAATGAACGAGCGGCTGCTCAACGACCCCAAGCCGGTCCGCAAGCTGAATCGGGAGATCTCACCCGAGGTCGAGGAGATTCTTTTCCGTGCCCTGGAGCGCGATCCGCGCCACCGCTACGCTACGGCCAACGAGATGGCCTGGGATTTGGAGCATCCGGAGCAGGTCGGCGTGGAAGAGGAAGGCCGCCGTCCGGTGCGTCTGGCGCGCGGCATGCCCGCCGCCCGCCGGATGGTGCTCTATGCGGCCCTGGCCCTGGTGCCGGTGGCCCTGTTTGGCCTGATGCTGGTTCTGGCCCATCGCTAAAGCGGGAACGGGAGAGAGTAGGCCACGGTAATCGGCCCCGGCGGGTCCTACTCCCTACTCCCTGTTCCCTAGCTCTTGATCTCTGCTCTCTGCTCTCTGCCCGCTACCGGTACGACTCATCCCGATGAATCACAAACTCCGGGTACGCCCCGCCGCCCAGTTCGTGCAGGTCCATGCCGATGCGTTCGCCGTCCGGGTCCACGCGGAAGGGAACCACGCGGTTGAGCAGCCAAAAGAGCAAATAAACCAGCGGTAGAATCAGCCCCAGCAGCGTGGCGATGCCCACCAGTTGGGCCACCAATTGCCCCGCCTGCGGCGCAAACAGCCCCGCGGCCACCAGTCCCCACAAGCCGCCTGCGGCGTGAACCGTGATGGCGCCGGTGGGGTCGTCGATGGTCAGGGCGAGTTCCAGCACTTCGACCATCAGCGGG
>JAATFE010000207.1 GCA_015655365.1 Terriglobales bacterium | reverse complement strand
TGTTGTTCTGCACCGCGGCCAGCATGTTGTTTCATCTTCCGGTCGAAACCATCGGCAGCAAATTCGGCGGCATTCCCCGCGGTCTGCCGCCCTTTGCGTGGCCCGATTTCCATTCCGAGCACTTTCTGCCCCTCATCCCCTCGGCCTTCACCGTGGCCATCCTGGCCGCCCTGGAAAGCATGCTCTCCGCCGTGGTGGCCGACGGCATGACCGGCGACCGCCACAACTCCAATGTGGAGTTGGTAGGGCAGGGCATTGCCAACATGCTGTCGCCTCTGTTCGGCGGCATTCCCGCCACCGGAGCCATTGCCCGCACCGCAACCAACATCCGCGCCGGCGCTCGTTCGCCCATCTCCGGCATGATCCACGCCATCACGTTGCTGCTCATCCTGCTGGTCGCGGCTCCCCTGGCCAGCTTCATTCCCCTGGCCACGCTGGCTGCAATCCTCTTTGTCGTCGCCTACAACATGGGCGAGTGGAGCGAGATCGGCGGCATCTTCCAGATGGACTTCACCGCCATCTCCGTCTGGCTTGTCACCTTCGCGCTCACGGTCTTCGCCGACCTCACCGTGGCCGTCGGCGTCGGACTGGCCTTGGCCGCGCTGCTCTACATCAACCGCATCGCCGACACCACCACCGTCGCCCAGGTGAACGACGATTACATCCGCGATGGCCTGCCCCACGTTCTGCAAGGGCGCATCCTGCCGCCTTATGTCACCGTGCTGCGCATCCACGGTCCGTTCCTGTTTGGCACCACCGAAAAGCTGGTCGAAGAAACCGTCAACCTCGAAGTCTTCTCCCCGGTCGTCATCCTGCGCCTGCGCAACATGACAGCCATCGATGCCACCGGCATTCACGCCATCGAGACCTTTGCCAAGCGCCTCCACGCCTCGGGCCGAACCATGCTGCTCTGCGGAGCCATGCAGCAACCCTCCAAGCTCCTCCACGGCGAGCGCTTCATGGACTGCGTGGGCCGCGAAAACATCATGCCCAACATCCAGGCAGCCCTGGATCGTGCCAAAGAGGTTCATGGGCAGTATGAGGACGCGCCCGACGTGTAAGCCTCTGACCGCTTGCCGCTGTACCAAACTGGCTCGCGGAGGGAGCCGCGGATAATATAGCGAAACCAGAGTTGCTGTATCCCGAAAGCACTACACCAAAGTCGACGCGACCATCAGGGAGCGGCGACCCTGCACGAAACTCTCCGGGCCACAGGGACTCTAGTTTCGCTCTAGTCCAGGATAGAGCGCAGCGCAATCCTGGGTAGGCAGGCCAAACAGGCGTGCGCCCCGTAGGGGTGCTGCGAACTCCCCCGGCGAACTCCAGGCGCCTCCGGGCCGCATTGCAGAACATTACCGTCCTTTGGCGCACAATCAAAAAGGAAGTTGAGCCCGGCTATCCCGGCGCAAATTCCGCGTCCCGAGGACCGTTTTATAGCGAAACCAGAGTCGACGTATCCCGAAGGCACAGCGTTCAAGTCGACGCGAGCACCAGCGAACGGCGACCCTGCACCCAACTCAACAGGCCACAGGGACTCTGGTTTTTCTCTAGTCGCTGGAATCGAAGAAAAAGTCGGCTTATGGCCCTGGTTTTGAGCGCCCATCCCAGGGTCTAACCGATTTGGAATCTTCAGTTACGTCTTTTATCCCGGCAGCGCTCAAAAAATGCCGATTTTGCCTGTGAAGCTGTGGTCGCCCGCCCAACCGCAGCAATATCAATCGTTTCCGCCAGCCATCCGCACAGTAACACATTGCCAGTATGCGAGTACCGCTGCATTGTCCTACTAACTCCAATCGTGTCAATCGATTGCGGAAGGTGGCCGAAAACCATCCCAGCGCCTGCATGGCTGTAAACCAAGCCTGCCCGCGCACTTCAGCTTAACCACCTCATATGATAAGGTTTTGGGGCAGCGGCCCCTGTCGGACTGGCGCGCCGCTGTGTGATCGGGAAGGACGGAAAAGCGATGGCCGTGGTACGTAAATTGCGGATGGGATTGGTCGGCGGGGGGCCGGGGTCGTTCATCGGCCCGGTGCATCGCATGGCCGCGGAACTGGACGGGCGGATCGAACTGGTGGCCGGGGCCTTCTCCCACTCTCCTGACCGCTGCCGCGAAGCCGGCGAGGGCTTTCACCTCGCCCCGGACCGCTCCTACACGGACTACCGCGAGATGCTCAGCGCGGAGCGGCAGCGCCCCGACGGAATCGACTTCGTGGCGATTGCCACTCCCAACCATCTCCACCTGCCGGTTGCGCTGGCCGCGCTCGAAGCGGGCTTTCCGGTGATGAGCGACAAGCCGGCCACGGCAACCTACAGCGAGGTGCTGACGTTGGAGGCAGCAGTCGCTAAATCCGGCCTCCCTTACGGTCTCACGCACACCTACGCCGGCTACGGCATGGTGCGCGAGGCGCGCTCTCTCTGCATGAGCGGGAAGCTGGGCAAGATCCGCAAGGTCGCCGTCGAGTATCTGCAAGGCTGGTTGACCCAGTTGCTTGAAGCCACGGGCCAAAAGCAAGCTGCCTGGCGCTCCGATCCGGTCCTCAACGGCCCCGGCGGCTGCATCGGCGACATTGGCGTTCACGCCTTCCACCTGTTGGAATACGTGACCGGCCTCCCGGTCACGAGCCTCAACGCAGCCCTGCGCACCGTGGTGCTGGGCCGGCACCTGGACGACGATTGCAATGCTCTGCTCCGCCTCGATAATGGTGCCTCCGGGGTGTTGATGGCCTCTCAAGTCGCTACGGGCGAGGGAAACGGCCTCCGCCTGCGCATCTACGGCGAGAACGGCTCGATTGACTGGCGGCAGGAAGATCCCACCCGTTTGCGGGTGAAATGGCTCGATGGAATCGAGGAGATTCGCCACGCCGG
>JAATFE010000151.1 GCA_015655365.1 Terriglobales bacterium | reverse complement strand
CGGCATCGACGACGATCTTTCCCGTGGCCCCTTTCCCACGCTGGAATTTCAGAAGCATCAGATTCGAGTCTTCGCTTCGTACAAAATCAACATCTATTCGCCCTACTTCGAGCACACGCTGCTCTACACAGATCAGCCTTTAGCCGCGCCCCCAGGCAGCTCGCTCACGCCGGCTGAGATCGCGGAACTGGTCCGCTACGCAGCGCAATATCACATCATAGTGGTGCCGGAGCAGGAGGCTTTTGGCCATCTTCATCACGTATTGAAGTACGACCTCTATCAAGATGTCGCCGAGACTCCGCATGGCCAGGTTCTGGCTCCAGGCCAGCCTGGCTCGCTGCCGCTCATTAAGGACTGGTTCACGCAGATCGCCCAGGAGTTCCCTTCACCATTCATCCACATCGGGGCAGACGAAACGCTGGATCTGGGTTTGGGCCGCACCCATCCGCAGGTGCAGGCGCGCGGCTATGGGCCGGTCTACGTCGATTTTCTAAAACAGATTCACGAGGAACTGGCTCCCTTGCATCGCCACCTGATCTTCTGGGGCGATATTGGAGGAGATGATCCAGCCGCTGTGCCCGGCCTTCCCAAAGACATGATTGCCGTGCCTTGGAACTACTGGGACAGCAAAGGCTTCGACAAGGTGATCGAGCCCTTCGCCAAGGCCGGCATGGAGACCTGGGTGTCCCCCGGCGACGCCAATTGGAATGAAGTCTATCCCGTGGCGACAACGGCCTTCGGCAATATCCAGGGCTTCATTCGCGATGGCCAGCGGCTGGGTTCCACGGGAGCGCTGACCACGGTCTGGAATGACGACGGCGAGGGTCTCTTCAACGAAGATTGGTACACGGTGCTATTTGGTGCGGTGGCCGCCTGGCAGCCGGGAGAGAGTTCGATCCCGGACTATCAGGACGCCTTCGGGCGGCTCTTCCATGGCGATCCCGGCGACAAGGTGGGCAACGCGGAAAAGGAACTGATGGCCGCGCACGAAGCACTCGGCAGGGCCAAGACCGGGATGACCAGCGACATTCTTTTCTGGCTCGACCCCTGGAGCGCGCAAGGGCAGACCGTCTCGGCCAAGCTGCTCCCCCAGGCGTCGGAGCTGCGCCGCCACGCCGAGCGGGCCATTGTGCTCGTAGCCGAGGCGCGTCTCGACCACCCTGCCTTGCGTGAGTCGGACGCGCTGACGGCGATGGACTTGGGCGCGCGCCGGCTGGACCTGATCGGCCTGAAGTTTGAACTTGGCCAGGAGATTATCGACATGTACGCGCAAGTGGCTGCCCACCAGAACGACAAGGCGCGCCGGTCAGAGATGCACAACAATTTGGATGAGATCAGCAGTATGTTCGGCCGCTGCCAGGACATACGCGATGCCTACTCTGCCATCAAAAGCGAGTACGGCCAGGTCTGGTTGAGTGAAAACCGTCCGTACTGGCTGAACAATGTAACCGTGCGCTACGACCTGGCGAGCCAGATGTGGCAACGGCGCGGCGACCGGTTTGAAGAGGCGATCCGCGACTGGGAAGACGGCAAGGAGCTTCCTCTGGCAAGTGCTCTCGAACTGCCGTCGCCAGCGGCACAGCCGGTGAGTGCCCCTAATCGATGATGCGGCGGGGGATGCGCGAGTAGATTTTGTCACCGGCCGGTATACCTTCCACGGCCGCTATCGGCTGGCCGAGAGATACAAAAACGCAGGGCTTCTGCACCGAATATCCGGCGCGGAAGCCCTGGCGATCTGAAATTTCCCCCTCAACCTCCTCGAAGTGAAAAAGCCTCAGCATGAGTGGCGCGCTCCAACCCCGCCAGGGGCTGGAACGGATAACCGTTTTTGGTTCGGTCCCAGGCGAAATTGGGAATGGCGATTCCGTATCTCCGGGCGCGGATAAACATGCCGCGCCCTGCAAACAGCGCTGGGCCGGGAGTTCATTGGTACTAGATCTCTCTATGCTCCTGCCTGTCCCTGCCTGAGCTATTTAGTGTGTACAGAACGACATGGCGCTCTCCGAAACGCATATTCTCCATCGTCAGCTCACTTTTTTGATCATTTCTATTAAAAATCGTCATTTCTCTCTTGCATTCCACTGCTCGCGTGCGTTAATGTGTCGCAAATGCCAGAAGCAAGCACAATAGCAGTTGCTACTTGGCTAGAGCGGTTCCGCAATTTACGTGCCCTAATTCTCATCGTCCAGGGGGGATTTTCTTGAGGAAAATACCCCTTGTGAGCAATCGCTTCGGGATACAGCAATTGCGGAACCGCTGCAATTTGCCGTGAATGAATTGCAAAAAACGCGAACCCCAGAAAAAGGAAGGACGAGTTGAACACAAGGATTCGACTGTCCTTTCGAACCCAACAAAGGCTTAGCTGGCAATGTGATTGACGTCCGAGATGGGCGAGATGAGATGTAGGAAGCCCTCTTTCAAGGAACATCGCGACGTTCCTTCCCAACTAGACCGGCCCAGCCGGTCTTCAGCCCAAGAGGAGAAATTTGATGAATCGCTTTCTCAATTGCCTCCTTCCAGTAAGCCT
>JAATFE010000409.1 GCA_015655365.1 Terriglobales bacterium | reverse complement strand
TCCCACTCTCCGCTCGTCAGATACGCATGGATCGAAGAGGCGGCCTTGCGGCCCGCGCCCATGGCCAGAATTACCGTCGCGCCGCCGGTCACAATGTCGCCGCCGGCAAAGACGCCACGCTTGGAAGTGCGCGTCGTCTCGGGATCGGCCACGATGTAGTTGCGGGGGGTGGTCTTCAGGTCCGGAGTCGTGCTCTGGATCAGCGGATTGGCCGTGGTGCCCACGCCGATAATAACTACGTTGGCGGGCAGGATAAACTCCGAGCCTTTGATCGCTATGGGGCTGCGGCGGCCGCTGGCGTCGGGCGCGCCCAGTTCCATCTGCGTGCACTTGGCCCCGGTGAGCCAGCCCTTCTCGTCGCCGACCAACTCGACCGGCGCGGTCAACATGCGGAACTCGATGCCTTCCTGTTGCGCGTGCTTCACTTCTTCGAGGCGCGCCGGCATCTCCGCTTCGGAACGCCGGTAGACCAGCGTAGCCGTGCGCGCGCCCAAACGCTTTGCGGTGCGCACCGCGTCCACGGCCGTGTTGCCGCCGCCCACCACGATTACGTCGCGATCGCGGCAGTCGTAGACCGGCTCGTCGTATTCGTCAGGTTGGTAGGCGCGCATCAAGTTCACGCGAGTAAGAAACTCGTTGGCCGAGTAGACGCCATTGAGGTGTTCGCCGGGAATGTTGAGGAATTGCGGCAAGCCCGCGCCGGTGGCGACAAACACCGCGTCGAAGTGCTCGTCCCGCATCAGTTCGTCGATGGTGACGCTTTTGCCCACAACCACATTGGTCTCGAACTCGACGCCCATCTTGCGCAGGTTGTCTACTTCGCCTCTGACAATCTCCTTGGGCAGACGGAACTCGGGAATGCCGTAGACGAGAACGCCGCCCAGTTCGTGCAGAGCCTCGAAGACGCGCACGCGGTGGCCCTTCTGGATCAGGTCGCCCGCGGCCGAGAGTCCGGCCGGGCCGCTGCCGACAATGGCCACGCTCTTGCCGGTAGCCGGCGCGTTCACGGGCAGGCCAAGCTGGCCGCTCAGCCGCTCGAAGTCGGCCACAAAGCGCTCCAGGTTGCCGATGGCTACCGATGCGCCCTTCTTGCCCAGCACGCATCCGCCTTCGCACTGATTTTCTTGCGGGCAAACGCGGCCGGTGATGGCGGGCAGCGAGTTATCTTCGCGCAGCTTGGCGGCGGCAGCGAGATAGTCGCCCGCATGGATCAGCGCCACCACATCCTTGATCTTGACGCCCACCGGGCACTTATTCACGCAGGCCGGCTTGGCGCAGGCCAGGCAGCGCGTCGCCTCGGTGATGGCGTCGGCGACGGGCAGGCCCAGGTTTACCTCTTCAAAGTTGCGGCTGCGCAGCTCCGCATCCAACTCCGGCATGTGGGTGCGCGCAATCTTCATGCGCTCTTTCAGGGGAAGCGTCTGTTCAGGCAATGTGAGTCTCCTCTTTGGTCAACTGAGCGGCCAGCTCCGCCCGGATCTCGGCTACTTCCTCGTCCTTGTTCTCCTGGAAGCGCTTGAGAGACTCGCACTCCTTTTCGCGATACATGGCGTTGCGCTGCATCAGCACCTTGAAGTCGACCTTGGAGGCGTCGAATTCGGGGCCGTCCACGCAGGCAAACTTGTTCTTGCCTGCGAGCAACACGCGGCAGCCGCCGCACATGCCGGTGCCGTCCACCATGATGGAATTCAAACTCACCATGGTCTTGATGCCCAGGGGCGCGGTCACCTGCGCCACGGCCCGCATCATGGGCACCGGGCCCACGGCGAGCACAAAGTCGATTTTGCGTCCGGCGGCGATGAGCTCGTTGAGCTTTTTGGTGACAAGGCCCTGCTCGCCGTAGCTGCCGTCGTCGGTCATGATGTAGGTCTCGTCGCTGGCCTGGCGGACTTCGTCCTCGAAGACCACCATCTCGGTGTTGCGCGCGCCCTCGATGAAAATCACGTGATTTCCGGCCTGCTTCAGCGCATTGGAGGTGGGCAGAGCCATGGCCGTGCCCACGCTGCCGGCCAAAATCACCGCCGTGCCGTAGTGCTCAATCTCCGAGGGCTTGCCCAGGGGGCCGACTATGTCGAGAATCGAGTCGCCGGTTTCCAGGCAATTGAGCAGCGAGGTCGTTTTGCCGATCCCCTGCACCACGATGGTCACCGTGCCCGCCTCGGGGTCGGAGCATTTGATGGTGAGCGGAATCCGCTCGCCCTTCTCGTGGAGGCGCAGAATGATGAACTGGCCCGGCCGCTGTTTGCGGGCGATGCGCGGCGCCTCGATCGTAAATTGCTTGATATTGAGGCCGACGCTGCGGGCTTCCACAATCTTGTACATAAGGAATTACTCCTATTTGATCCGGTCTATTCGGACAGGCGCGCCCCCGGCAACGTGAAGGGTGGCCGAAAATCCAAGCGCCCAGGAGATCGGCGGGCTGATCCAGAGGCATTTTTGAGGACCATTCAAGATTATTCCGGATGGCAGAGGGGCGCAAGGCAACGGGGAACAGGCCGGTGTTCGATGGCGATTGGAATATAATGAATACATGTATTCAAAAGGAGTGTGATTCATGGCCACTTCGATCAGGCTCTCCCCCGAACTCGGCAGCAGACTGGACCGCCTGGCGGCAAAAACGGGCCGGACCAAAGCCTATTACCTCCGCCAGATCATCGAAAGCGGCATCTCCGAGATGGAAGACTACTACCTTGCCGCCGACACCCTGGAACGGGTTCGCAAGGGGCAGGAGAGGGTTTACGGCGCCGATTCCGTGAGAGAAGACCTTGGCCTGGACGATTAACTACGCAAAGACCGCCAGAGACCAACTTCGCAAGCTCGACAAGGCGGCCACCCGGTGCATCGTCGACTACATGGACGAGCGCGTCGCCGTGAGCGACGATCCGCGGCAGATTGGCAAGGCGCTGAAAGGGCCTTTGGGCGATTTGTGGCGCTATCGGGTGGGAGATTACAGGATCATCTGCGACATTCAGGACGGAGTAATCACGGTCCTGGTTCTCCAGATTGGGAACCGAAAGGAAGTTTACCGATGATTTGCTTCGGGGTTTTGAAAAAGCTGCGGGCAGACTCAGGGCGAGTCTGCCCGCAGTTTCGTTTTTGCTCTACTTGGCCAAAGCCAGCGAGCCGGTTACGGTAAAGCCGGTTTCGGCCTTCGCCGCAGTCTCCTGGGGCTGTGCGCCGCCTAGGCTCAGCAGGTATTTGCCAGCCAGGATCGAGCGGTCGCCCTTGTCGTCCACGCTGGAAATCGAACGCGGATCCAAGGTAAGGACGACTTCCTTGCTTTCGCCCGCGCCGAGGTTCACGCGCTGGAAACCTGCCAGCGAATGAATCGGCCCTCCGGCTTGCGGCGTTTTCACGTAGGCTTCCACCACTTCGTCTCCGGTCACGGTGCTGATGTTGGTGACGATTACGGTCGCGGTCAGCGGATCGCCGGCCTTCAGTGTTTCCGACGACAGCTTGACCGGCCCGTATTTAAAGCTTGCGTAGCTCAGGCCGTAGCCGAAGCCCCACAGCGGCTTGCCGGTGAAGTAGCGGTAGGTGCGTCCCTTCAAGCTATAGTCCGTAAAGGCCGGCAGCCCGTCGAGCGACGCGTAGAAGGTGACCGGCAGCCGTCCGGCGGGGTTGTTGATGCCGGCCAGGGTGCGGGCAATCGCCGTGCCGCCCTCGACGCCCGGATACCAGGCCTCCAGAACCGCGGCGGCATGCTCGTTGGCCCACTTCAAGGCCACGGCGCTGCCGCTTTGCAGCACCACAATCAGCGGCTTGCCGGTGGCAGACACGGCCTCAAGCAGCTTCTGCTGCGGCGCGGGCAAATCGAGGCTGGTCCGGTCGCCGCCGTTGAAGCCGTCGATCTTGATGGGCATCTCTTCGCCCTCAAGCTGCGGAGAAAGCCCCACGAAGGCCACCACTACATCGGCTTCCTTGGCCCGGGCCACGGCCTCGTCCAGTTGCGCCTGGGCCGGGGCAACCCACTTCAGCGTAACTCCGCCGCCGGCCTGGTCGCCGCTGTGCGAGTACTCCAACTTGAAGTCGTGCGCGTTGGTGTCGGCAAAATCCACCGGAATGGAAGGCACCTTGGGGAACTGCATCACCGGTGGGGCGGTCGGCGAGGCGCCCGGAGCGGATTTGAAGTTGCCCATTGCCGAGAGATCGCCTCCCGAGCGCAAGCTCCCTTCGGAAAGAACCTTGCCGTCGAGGGTGAAGCGGTAGCTCTCGATGGGCGAGTAAGGGAAGCTGTCGCCCGGCTCGATGGTGAAAACATAGTGTCCGGCGGCGGGCACGGTCAGCGCGCCGCTCCAGCGTACGGAGTAGTTATGGGTGGCGATCTGCGGCACGGGCGCCGCGGTTTCCCAGTCGGCTTGTACTTCAGGCAGGGTGAGGGTAGCCACCGGCCGTCCGGTCCAATCCGGGGTGGCGAAGAACTCGGTGGTCAGGCCCTTGTCCAATCCAAAAGCCGTACGCGGAACCGGCACACCTACACCGGCAGCCAGCGTGGAGCCCTGCGCATAAAGGATGGGGGCGCTCCTGAACTGTTGCAGCATCCCATCCAGCGGCGTCACCGGATGGATCGGCGTGCCCACATAGTTGCCCAAAATCGAGGTCAACTGGTCGGCCGTAGGGCCAATCACGGCGATGTGCCCCGGCGCGCTCTTCAGCGGCAAGATTCCGTCGTTCTTGAGCAGGACGATGCTCTCTTCGGCGGCCTTCAGAGAAGCCTGACGGTCCTGACCGGCGATGGAGGGCGAGAAGCGGATTCCGTCCAGCGGGCTGGAGCCCTGCGGGTCGAAAAGTCCCAGTTGGAAGCGCGCCGTATAAAGCCGTTCCGCGGCCTGGGTGACCAGTTCTTCCGGAACCAGCTTCTGCCGCACAGCCTCGGCCAGCGTGTTGAAGCCCGGCGTCCAAATGCTGCACGAAAGGTCGGTGCCGGCCTCGATCGAGAGCGCGGCAGAGTGCATCACGTCCGGCGTCTTCTTGTGGCCCTGGTTCACGTCCACAATGGCGCCGCAGTCGGAAACCACAAAGCCCTTGAAGCCCCAGGCGTCGCGCAGATGCTCTTTGAGCAGCATCTTGTTGGTGCAGGCCGGGAAGGCGTCGATCGAGTTATAGGCGCACATCACCGACTGCACATGGCCCTCGGTCACCGTAGCGCGGAAGGCGGGCAGATAGGTTTCTTCCAGGTCGCGCGGCGAGGGGTCCACATTGAAGCCGTGGCGCAGTTGCTCGGGGCCGCTATGCACGGCAAAGTGCTTGCTGGTGGCCACGGCACGCAGATGGTTCAGGTCCCCGCCCTGCACGCCGCCGATGAAGGCCACGCCCAGTTTGGCGGTCAGGAACGGGTCTTCGCCATAGGTCTCCTGGCCGCGTCCCCAGCGGGGATCGCGGAAGATATTGATGTTGGGCGACCAGAAGGTGAGACCGAAAAAGATGCGGTGGTCGCCTTCCCGCTGCGCCTGATTGTACTTGGCCCTGGCCTCGGTGGAGACGACATTGCCCATGCTGTGCACCATTGCCGGGTCCCAGGTGGCGGCCATGCCGATGGCCTGGGGAAAGACGGTGGCCGAGCCAGCGCGGGCCACCCCGTGCAGGGCCTCGTTCCAGGTCTGATAGTCGGGAATTCCCAGGCGCGGAATGGCCGTGGCCCAGTCTTCGAGCTGGGTGGACTTTTCGTCCAGGGTCATGCGGCCCACCAGATCGTGGGCACGTTCGGCCGGAGAGAGTTTGGTGTCGAGGTAAGCGGCTTGCTGCGCCAGTGCGCACGAAGCAAACGCGGTCAATGCAAGCGGAAGCAGAAAAAGCCAGCGGCGAAGCGCCATGAGTATTCCTCCCCCGGCCGCGTTCCCATAGGCGCAAAGCCGGATGGCCTGCTTTCCCTTGCTATCGCGAGTCGGCACAGTTTTGCCTGGGCTCATGAAACGGAAAAAGCAGCCGCCAAGAACTCTACTAGGCGAAGGGGTGTTTTGACCAGCTTTATCGCTTTACTCGGTAGGGCAATCGCATTTGGAATTCCCGGAGCACTCTCATCGATTTGTCATTCTGAGGAGCACGGCGACGAAGGATCCGCAGTTGCCTTTCGGCCCATTTCCGGCACGATGGCGCAGGTCCGTCATTGTCGCTCGTCTCCATCCTTCATCGCAAAGCAGGAAAAAACAACTCCAGATCCTTCACTACGTTCAGGATGACAGCGTCTCCGATGGTGAGGCCGGCGTTTGTGAGGTCGCGTCCAGGGTGCGAAACCGTGCCATTCAGCTTATTAAGTCTTTTTCCGCCGCCACTTCCATGCGCGTCAGAATTCCCTGCATCTTCTCGAATTCCGGATGCCCGCG
>JAATFE010000467.1 GCA_015655365.1 Terriglobales bacterium | reverse complement strand
CGGTTGATTCTGCTGCGCCGCCTGCCCGCTCGCCGTTCCCGCGCCCAGCCCCAACAGCAAAATTGCACTCCAAACGTTCCTGCGCATCGTAGTCCTCCAGGGAATCCATCGTATACTGGCGACATGTCGATCGCGGCCAACATTGCCGGAATTGCCAAGGGCATGAGCATCACCTTCCGGGAGATCCTCCAGCCAACCCATGTTGAAAACTACCCCGACGGCCCCGGCCCCAACTACGGCGCGGTTTTCGAGGAACGCTACCGCGGTGCCCACGTCCTCCAGCGCGACGAAAACGGCCTGGAGAAGTGCGTCGCCTGCTTCCTCTGCGCGGCGGCGTGCCCCTCCAATTGCATCTTCATCGAGGCCGCGGAGAACACCGAGGAGAACCGCATCTCCTCTTCCGAGCGCTACGCCAAGGTCTACAACATCGACTACAACCGCTGCATCTTCTGCGGCTACTGCGTGGAAGCCTGCCCCACCGACGCCATCACCCACGGCCACGGCTTCGAACTGGCCACCCTGAACGCCACCAACCTGGTCGTGCGCAAGGAAGACATGCTGGTCAAGATTGCACCGGCGGCAGCGGCAAAATAGAATGCTGGCGACGAAGACCTCGGCGGTCAAAATGACTTTATAAAAAGAACATAGGTCAATTTCTAAGCTGCTGTAACGGCTTTGAGTGCAGGCTGAACGGTCAGCCGTGCACGCATTCCTAGACGGTCCGAATATCGAAGCAGCTTTTCGATGCTCACCTGATTGATCCTGCCTCGCATCAAGTTACTAACTGCGGGCTGATGCTCGTCGAGAATGTTGACCAGTTGTCGCTGGGTGTAATTCTTTTCCTCGATCTCAGAGCGGATGGCGTCCAGCAGGTCGGCCTTGACCTTTAACGCCGTCGCTTCGGAGCGCGAGAAACCAAGATCGTCCAGCACATCGCCCCGCGTCACATGCGTTACCGCGTCAATCTTCTTGGTCATCGCTCTCCTCCTTTGTCGTTTTTAACTGCGCAAGAACCGATCTCAAACGGGATTTCGCAATCTCCAGGTCGCGCCGGTCTGTCTTCCGGCTGCTTTTTTCAAAAACATGCAGAACATAGAGCGCATCGCCGATTTTAGTCAGGTAAATCACCCGGTATCAGGTGCGTTCGTCTGCGGTTTTCAACTCCCAAACACTCTTGCCTATCGATTCCATTCGGCGCGCTTCGCAATCGGGAAGCAGCCCCTTTTGCAGCCTGCGCAAGGAGTATCCAAATACACCTTTGACCTCTTGCGGAAAGGCGCTCAGTACTTCCTTCGCATCGCCCACCCAGTGGATTTGCGCGAACTCTTTCACGAGAGGACTATATCATATTTCATATAAATGCAGCGTGTTTCTACTTTTGACAGCAGAAGCGCATATTGCCACTTTGCCGCTCCACTTGCCAATTCTGGCCCGGAACGCGCTCTGGCTTTCATGCGCAAACCCCGCAACCGTATATCCTAAAAGGTGTTGGCCGCATTCCCCACCATCTTCCGGCGGCCGGCGAGGCAGGGAACAGCTCGTTGTTGCCGGCACGGCCCCGCCCCAGATCATCAGGAGAACATGACCACAGCCCACGAACATCCGCTGCACAAGATTCTCGAGAATCGAATCGCTATCATCGACGGCGCGATGGGCACCACCATCCGCACCTACGGCATGACGGAAGCGGACATTCGCGGAGAGCGCTTCAAGGACTCGACCAAGGACCTGCTGAACAACGGCGACCTCTTCTCCCTGACGCAGCCCAAGATGATCTGCGACATCCATCGGCGCTTTCTCGATGCCGGGGCCGACATCATCGAGACCAACACCTTCGGCGCTACCAGCATCACCCAGAGCGAGTTCTTTGTCGAGGATCCGCGGGAGCAGGGCGGCAGGAAAGATCCCGCCTTCTACCAGAAGGTCATCGACAACCCATTCCTCAACAGCCTGGCCTGGGAGATCAATGAGCAATCGGCGCGGCAGTGCCGCGAGTGGGCCGACCGCGTAGCCAATGCCACCGGCCGTCAACGCTTCGTGGCTGGCTCCATCGGGCCTTTGACGGTGTCTCTCTCCAACTCGCCCGATGCCGACGATGCGGGCTTTCGCGTCGTCACCTTCGACCAGGTCAAGGCCGCTTACATGCAGCAGATTCGCGCCCTCATTGCCGGCGGCTCCGATCTGCTTCTGGTGGAGACGATCTTCGACTCGCTCAACGCCAAGGCCGCGTTGGTCGCCATCCGCGAGGTCTTCGATCAGGACGGCCTGACTGCCAAGGGCAAGGAACTGCCGGTGATGATTTCGGCGGCTGTCGGCCGCGGCGGCGAAACCATGATCTCCGCGCAGACCATTGGGGCCTTCTGGAACGCGGTGGAGCACGTGAAACCGCTGTCGGTGGGACTCAATTGTTCCATTGGCCCCGATCTCATGTATCCCTTTCTGGCCGAACTGGCGCAGAAGGCGAGCGCGGCCATTTCCTGCTATCCCAATGCCGGCCTGCCCAACCCTCTTTCGGCCACCGGCTACGATTTGCAGCCCAGCGACATGGCCCGTTACCTGGGAGACTTTGCGCGCGGCGGCCTGCTCAACATTGCCGGCGGCTGCTGTGGCAATACCCCCGATCACATCGCGGCCATTGCCAAAGCGCTCGAAAGCCAGCATCCTCGCGAACTTCCAACCGCGCCCGTGGCAGCGTCCTACCCAAGCACCAGCGCGATTGAGGTCGATGCCGAAGCCCCGGATACAGCGACAGAAATCGCGCCGGAAACCAAACCCCTCCGCCTCTCCGGATCGCAGCCGTTCACGCAACAGATCGGGCAGTTCATCATGATCGGCGAGCGCACGAACGTCGCCGGTTCGCCCAAGTTCGCGAAGCTCATCAAGGAAAATAAATACGAGGAAGCCGTCGCCATCGCGCGGCAGCAGGTCGAGAACGGCGCGAACATCATCGACATCTGCATGGACGAAGGAATGATTGACGGCGTCGCTGCCATGACCCGCTTCCTGCAACTGCTCGGCAGCGAACCCGAGGTCGCCAAAGTGCCGTTCATGGTGGACTCATCCAAATTTGAAGTCATCGAGGCCGGACTGAAATGCGTTCAGGGCAAGGGCATCGTGAACTCCATCTCGATGAAGGAAGGCGAAGCGAAGTTTCGCGAGCACGCGCACAAGG
>JAATFE010000288.1 GCA_015655365.1 Terriglobales bacterium | reverse complement strand
TCCAACAGCTTGCGCCGGGAAAACTCAAGAAAAAGCGTCGTCACATCTGCATCCATGCCGGCCATTGAAAAACAATCCTCCTTCGCTTTGAATTCTTCAAAGTAGTCTACGCTCGGCTCGACGCCGTTTTTTCACCTGCACCTCGCCGGAACAGGTCGCGGTTGCTGGCAAGAGATTCCGCGGCCCCATTGCCGAACCCGCTCTGCCAGCATAGAATTCCTCCGAAATCGTTTTCAAAAGGAACTCGTCATGCGCGTTTTCGCTTCCCTCTCCGTCGCCATTCTTGCCCTTGCCTCTCTGTCTACCTCCGCCCAACCTCCGGCCCCGCCGCAGATGCAGGCGCCGAAGGCGCAGTTGGCCGCACCGCAGGTGCCGCAGTTGGCCCCACCGCAGGTGGTGCCGCCCATGGGGTGGAACAGTTGGAACTTCTTTGCCGAGCGAGTCACCGACAAGGACATCCGCGACGCCGCCGACCATCTTGTGGCCACGGGCATGAAAGACGCTGGCTACACCTACATCAACATCGACGACACCTGGGAAGGCGAGCGCGACGTCACGGGCGTGCTCCACACCAACTCCAAGTTCCCCGACATGAAGGCCCTGGCCGACTACGTCCATTCCAAGGGTCTCAAAATCGGCATCTACTCCGGGCCGGGCAACAAGACCTGCGGCGGTTACGCCGCCTCCCTCGGCCACGAGGAGCAGGACGCCAAAATGTATGCCGGCTGGGGCATCGACTATCTCAAATACGACCTCTGTAGCTTCAGAGTGGATGTGATGGACAAACAGGCTCCCAACGACAAGGCCGCGCAGATGCGCCTGATGGTGGCCGCTTACGACAAGATGGGCAAGGCTCTCCAGACCACCGGCCGTCCTATCGTCTACTCGCTTTGCCAATACGGCTGGGACGCGGTGTGGGAGTGGGCGCCCTCGGTGGGCGGCAACCTGTGGCGCACCACCGGCGACGTCCAGGCCAACTGGGAAAGCATCTACAACATTGCCAGCCAGCAGGCAGGGCTTGAAAAGTATGCCAGCCCCGGCCACTGGAACGATCCCGACATGCTCGAAGTGGGCAACGGCAAGCTCTCTCTGGCTGAGAACCGCACCCACTTTTCGCTCTGGGCCATGCTCGCCGCGCCTCTTTTGGCCGGCAACGACCTGCCCAACATGAAGCCGGAGATCAGGGCCATCCTCACCAATCGCGACGTGATCGCCATCGATCAGGACCGCCTGGGCAAGCAGGCTTCCCGCATCTACTCTGAGGGCGAAGTCGATGTCTGGACCCGCCCCCTGGCCGATGGAGCGCTAGCCGTCGCCGTCGTCAACGCCGGCAGCGACCGCTACTCCACCCACCCCTTCCACCTGGACCTGGCCAAGCTCGGCCTGCACGGCCCCCAGACCGCCAAGGACCTGTGGACCGGCAAGCCCGTCACCCTCGCCGACAACCAGCCCATCGAGCTAGCCAGCCACGACGTGTTGCTGGTCCGCATCGCCTCGCCGAGATAACCTCCGCCCATCGAGTGCGGGTGCCCCACCTTCGCCGATGCGCGTTCTTTGCGCATCGGTTAAGGTGGGATAGCTCCACCTATTTACGGCCTTTTATTGCTCTTTATAATCCCGGACTTACCATACCCACACGCCGAGGTTTCGCAAACAAAAGCGACTTGCTCAATTTGCCTGAGCGAGAACAAGGTGCGAGAATGCTCCAGACCCGAGAACTCATGCAAAACTCTCTGTGCAAAACCTTGATCGACTCTCACGTCGCGGCCATCGTTATCGCGGTTCTGATATTTTCCGCGCTTGACGCGGCATTCATGGGTCTGTGGATACCCGCCTTCAATATTGCACTTACTCTTTTGACCAGTGTGGCGACTGGAATTCCTCCCACCCTTCCGTCTTTCGACAACGCGACTCGCGTGCTGTTGCCGAGTACCTTCTCCTTGCTCTTTGTCTCCTTGGTGTACCTGCTTACCGCTTGGATACTGTCACGTTGGGTCTATGGAGTCGGCCCGATCCACAGTCTGGGAAGCTACCGGACGAAACTATCGAGGAAAACGCATGTTTGATCGCTTGAAAACCGCTCTAGTCAGTAGTTATGTGGGAGCCATCGCCGTGGGCTGGCTATGCGCGCAAGGCATCCTCCATCTCGCAAACACTATTGCCGTGCCCGTCTCAATCTGGTTCCAGCAGCGTATCCAGCAACAACAGCATCGCGAATTATCGAGCCTCTATTCGGCCCCGCCACGCTTCCCGTTTGAGATGGCACTTGCACGGTTGCTCACGGCATTGTTTCTTCTGCTTATTGCTTTTGCCCTGCTGCGCTGGCTCTATTACCCCGCCGCGGTGGAACTGGGTCAAGAGCAGTCGCCCGATCCGGAGCAGGAAGCGTAACATCCTCGGTTGCTTCGAGGCCGGGAAGCTCCACATCCTGGTCAGCCCGCCCCAAGCACACCGCAAACCACCCCTGCGCATCCTTCCAGCAGCCCACCGGGGCAAACCCCGCCTCGGCCAGCATTTTTTCCGCGGCTCCCGGAGCGTATTTGTAGCTGTTCTCCGTATGAATGCTCTCGCCGGCGGCAAAATCCACCTGCAAATCCAGCTCCGCCAACCGCACCCGCTGGGCTGCGCGGCTCACCAGGTGCATCTCGATACGAGACTCGCTGGCGTTCCAAATCGCACGGTGGCTAAAGGCTTCCAGGTCGAAATCCGCGCCAAGTTCCCGGTTCAGCCGCACCAACATATTCCGGTTGAAGGCCGCCGTCACTCCGGCCGCATCGTTGTAGGCAGCCAGCAGAGTCTCCTCGCTCTTGATCAGGTCCACGCCCAGCAGCAGCCCGTCGCCCAATTCGAGCCCTGCGCGCACGCGCTCCAGCAGCGGCCCCGCCTCCCGCGCATCGAAGTTCCCAATGCTCGATCCGATGTAGAGCACCAGCCGCCGCTCTCCCGCCGCATCCGGCTCCAGACCATGCAAGCCCTGGGTATAATCCATCACCCGCGGAGCCACCGTAACCGCGGGAATTTCGCGCTCGATCCGCTTTTTGGCCTCCGTCAGGGCACTGGCTGAAACGTCCAGCGGCTCGTAAAGCACCTTGCCTTGAAGCTCGACCGCCGCGGCCAGCAGCAACCGCGTCTTGTCCGCCGATCCGGCGCCCAGCTCCACCAGCCGCACCCGTTTACCCTGCGCCGCCTGCGCAATCATCGCCCCGGAACAAGCCGTGAGAATGTCCCGCTCGGTCCGCGTCACGTAATATTCCGGCAACTCCGTGATCTCTTCGAAGAGCCGCGAACCCGCCTCGTCGTAAAACAGCCACGGGGGCAGCCGCTTGGGCTGCGCGGTCAAACCCTCGCGAACGGCTTGCGCAACTGCCTCATCGACTTGTGTTCGCGTGGCTGTCAACGCTGTGGCTTTCTCTGTCATCGAATTTCCTGAATATGTTCATTGTAGCGATTGGTGGTTCGAGCGCTTTCAAAGTGCCGGCTATTTTTCTGCCTCATGCGGAGCGCGCACACTTCCGGTGCAGGCCCCGCAGAGTCTTCCTCAATTCCCAAAGCGCTTTATGAAGCCATCCGAATCCCGGAGAACTGCCAGCGGGTTTCCGGCGCAAAGTAATTCCGGTAGCTCGAACGGATGTGGGCCGGCGGCGTCACGCACGATCCGCCCCGCAGCACCATCGTGCCGCTCATGAACTTGCCGTTGTACTCGCCCAGCGGCCCCGGCAGCGCCCGGTAGCCGGGATAGCCCAGGTAAGCGCTCCCCGTCCACTCCCAGCAATCCCCAATCATCTGCTCTATCTCAGTGCCCTGGCCCGGCGCGGCTTCCGCAGTCGGAGCCGGCAGCAACCGTTCCGAATCCAGCAGGTTGCCGACCATGGGCTGCCCCTCGGCCGCCGCTTCCCACTCGAACTCGGTGGCCAGCCGCCTTCCCGCCCAGCGGGCATAGGCATCGGCCTCGAAATAGCTCACGTGGCTCACCGGCGCTTGCGCCATGCGGGCCAGCGGCTGCTCGCCGCGCAAGGTAAACAGGCTCCAGTTGCCGCTCTCGCTCATCCAGTAGAGCGGCGCATTCCAGCCTTCGCTCTTCGCCGTGGCCCATCCGGCCGAGAGCCAGAACTCGGGCCTCCGATAACCGCCATCGGCGATAAACTCGGCATACTCCCCGCAAGTGACCAGCCGCGAAGCCAGCCCATACGGCTCCAGAAAGACCCGGTGCCGGGGCAGCTCGTTGTCGTAGCAGAAGCCCGCGCCGCCGTGCCCAGCCTCGTGCAGCCCGCCCGCAAATTGACGAAAGCGCAGCCCGCTCTCCGCTGCCCTTCCGGTCTTCGTCTCCATTCTCCCGTCCAGGTAGACCGGCCGCAGAGGATTGGTGAAAAAGGCATTCAGAATGTCGGTCAGCAGCAATTCCTGGTGCTGCTCCTCGTGGTTCACGCCCAGTTCGATCCGCCTGAGCGCTTCCGGCTCGGGATCGCCGGCCAGCAGCCGATCGATCGATTCATCCACATGCTTGCGATAGCGCAAAACTTCTTCCAGCCCAGGGCGCGAAAATGATGCCCTCAGGCGCTTCTCGGGGAAGGGCGCAAAGCTCTGGTAATAGCTGTTGAAGAGCCATGGAAACTCCGGGTTGAAGAGCCGGTAACCGGGCAAAAACTCACCCAGCACGAACGACTCGAAGAACCACGCGGTATGGGCCAGGTGCCACTTGGCCGGCGAAGCCTCCGGCGTCGATTGCACCATCATGTCCTCGGCTGTGAGAGGCTCGCAAAGAGCCAGCGTCCGCCGGCGCGTCGAGTTGAACCGTGCGGCAGTGTCCAATCTCGAATTGCATGAAGTTATTGTGCTCACTGTTCACCTTCCTGCATCGAAATGAGTGTACGCCTTGGCAGGGAAACCGCTTCCATGGCAGTTAACGTGGAATTTGCCTTTCAGGCTACAAGTGCTTCTGTCTGTCGGTCACCATTCTTCGATGCTTTATTGTCATCCTGCTGTGCGCTTTTTTTTGTAGCCCTGAATCCTTCGATAGGAGGGAATATGCGCTGCATCGATCAAAGCCGCTTGCTGTTTGTACTCCTGGCATCGCTCTTCCCGCCCCTTCCCCGTGCGCTTGCCGAGACCCCGGATGCGTCCAGGGTTGTCACGCCGGCGAACGCCCCAGCCTCCGCCAACGCCGGAGCAGGTCGGTGACGCGCTCATGTACCACCAGCGCTATCGGTAAATGCAAGCCATGTCGGCCAATCGGGCGAATCGGCCGTCTATTCTGTTGAGGGTTGCCAATTCGCCCTGGGGAGTTGCCATGAAGATTCGCCTTTTGTCCGCCATCGTCTTCGGTCTTGCGCTCAGCGCTGCCTACGCTCAGGATGCGCCCGCCGCTCCATCTGCCGGTCAGGATCAAGGGCAACGCGGGGGAATGCGTGGAGGGATGCGCGGCGGCATGGGCGGCATGATGGGCTCTGGCACCGGTTTGGTCGGAACCGTCGTGGAAGTGGCGGCCGACCACTATGTTGTCAAGAATGACGCCGGCCAAACCTACACCGTCAACTTCAGCGCCAACACCCGCATCATGAGGCAAATCTCCCCGCCTCGCGGCGCCGGCGCTGGCGGCAATCCGCCCCAGGCTCTCAAACCTACCGACATCAAGGTGGGTGACGCTGTGATCGCCATGGGTGAAACAGACCCCGCCGCCAAGACCGTTGGCGCCGTGGCCGTGATGCAGGTGGACCCCGAGCGCGCCCGCCAGATGCGTGAGATGCAGGCCAACTATGGCAAAACCTGGCTCGTAGGCAAGGTCACCGCAATTGAAGAGGTCAAGGTCACCCTCCTGGGTTCGGTCGACAACGCTGCCCACAGCTTTGTAGCCAACGAAAACACCACCTTCCGCAAGCGCCGCGACCCCATCACCCTGGCCGACATCCAGGTCGGCGACACCGTTCGTGTGGAAGGCGCCGTGAAGGATGGAACCTTTGTGGCCACCACCGTCACCGCGATGGGTCCGCAGCAGGGTGGAACCGTTCCCCGCGCTCCCCAACCCAGATAGCCCCGCGAATCGACTCTCCCAGCCCATACCTCTGGGTGCCTCAGGTCTCGATTCTGAGACCTGGGAAAGCACGAACCTTCCCTAACCTCTACTCCCTGTTCCCTACCCCCTACTCCCTACTCCCTAAAAACGCTTCATCCCCTCCCCTCAACCCCTCATCCGCTTTCTCCGCCCTTCGTCCAAAACCTCGCGACCCAATTCCCGGCCGCAGCTACCTTCCAGAAAGAGCAAAACACCGCCATGGAAAGGGAGCGGCCAACCCAATGAATGAAGGCAGCGAACTTGTTCAGGTCGAGTCCGTCAGCCGAAGATTCCCCCTGGACCACAGCTACGTAACCGCCCTGGACGACGCCAGCCTGCACGTCGCGCCGGGCGAGTTTCTGGCCATTGCCGGTCCCAGCGGAAGCGGCAAGTCCACCCTCCTCAACCTCATCGGTTGCATTGACAAGCCCAGCAGCGGCCGCATCCTCATCGACGGCGTCGACACCTCCACGCTGAGCCCCAATCGTATGACGGAACTGCGCCGCGAAAAAATCGGCTTCGTCTTTCAGACCTTCAACCTGATCCCCGTCTTCACCGCCGCGGAAAACGTCGAGTTTCCGCTGCTGATCCAGGGCGTCGGCGCCCGCGAGCGCAAAACCCGCGTGGCCGCCGCGCTCGAAAGTGTTGGCCTCGGCGCCCGCGCCAATCACCGTCCCGACCTGCTTTCCGGCGGCGAACGCCAGCGCGTCGCGGTTGCCCGCGCCATCGTTCATCGGCCCGCCCTGGTGCTGGCTGACGAGCCAACCGCCAATCTCGACACCCACAACGCCACCCAGCTCATCGACCTCATGCACGACCTGAACCGCCGCCTCGGCCTCACCTTCCTGTTCTCCACCCACGATGCGCGCCTGCTCGAACACACCGACCGCATCGTTCGCCTCTGCGACGGACAAGTCGAGTCCGACAGCCAAACCGAAGGAGGCCGCCGTGGATAAGTTCCTGCTGCTCGCGTTCCGAAACATCTTTCGCAACCGCCGCCGCACGCTGATGACCCTGATGATGGTCGGCGGAGGCGTCGCCGGTCTTCTGCTGGCTGGCGGATACTTC
>JAATFE010000090.1 GCA_015655365.1 Terriglobales bacterium | reverse complement strand
GAGGGCAAGGCGGGCCTCTTCGAGCAGGCCAACAACGGCACCATCTTTTTGGACGAGATCGGCGACATGCCCCCCATGCTCCAGGGCAAGCTGCTGCGCGTTCTACAGGAGCGGCAGATCATGCGCGTCGGCTCCTCCAAGCTGAACAAGGTCAACATCCGGGTCATTGCCGCCACCAATCGCAACCTGCGCGAGCGCATCAAGGCCGGGCAGTTCCGCGACGACCTCTACTATCGCCTCAACGCGCTGTCCCTCATCGTTCCGCCGCTGCGGGAGCGCCCGGAAGACATCTTCCTCCTGCTGGAGCATTTCCTCGCCGAACAGAATCAGGCCCATCTCAAATTCACTCCCGAGGCGCGGAACCTGCTGCTGCGCTATGGCTGGCCGGGGAACACCCGCGAACTGGGAAACGTCGCTAACCACATCGCCTTGATGGGCGGCGATACGGTCACCGTCCAGGCTCTGCCTTCCTACCTGGTCGGCCGCACCGAGAGCTTCGAGGCGGAAGAGTCAACTCTCCGGGCGCGCTGCGGCCTCGATCGGGCGCTCAGTGTGCTGGCCGTGCTTGACCAATACGCCGGACACGGACGCAAAGCCGCCGGGCGCAACAGCATCAAGGATGCCCTCAAAAGCAGGGAAACTCCGCTGAGCGAAGCCGAAGTACGAGGCGTTCTCCAAGTGTTGGGCGAGCTGGGACTGGTCCGCTCCAGCATCGGCCGCCACGGCACGGAGCTATCGGTTCAGGGGCACCAGTTTTTTAAATGGTTAAATAACAGGTTATATTCTTCACCTGTTTAACCTATCACTTAAACTAAAGTACCCTTTCCTGCCCGACCCCTTCTCCGAAAACCGCTCAAACACCGCGAAAGCAGCCTCTCTGCTCGCCCTCTCCCCTCCCGCTTGGTTTGGCGCTCCGATTGCTACTAAAAGAGCGTCTCCCAAATGACAGCCAGCCTTCCGGCTCGTGTCAATCGCTTTACCGGGGGCTGCTTATCAGGTTTGTCCCGCGCGGATAAATCCGTGAAGGACCGGGCTGTGCGAAAAGGTCGGGAGCGTAAATCCGGACCGCCGCAACAGGCCCCAGAAGAAGGAAACGATGAATGACGAACTGATTTTTGAAACCCTGAATCCACACGAGGACCCGCGCGCCGCGGCAGAAGTGATAAGGTTGCTCCGGGCCTCCGGCCTCGGCGCAGAAACCGACATCCAGCTTTTCGTGATTGCCCGAGACGCACGCCGCATCGTGGCCTGCGCCGGTCTGGCGGACGATGTGGTCAAGTGCGTCACCATCGCGCCCGAGTACCGCGGCTCGTCGCTGGCTTTGCGACTGATGCACGAGGTGCAACTGCTGGCCATGAAGAGCGGGCAGAGCCATCTCTTCCTCTATACGAAGCCGGGCAATGCCTATCTTTTCGAGGGCTGCGGCTTCCACAAGCTTGTGGAAGTGATGGGCCATGCCTGCCTCATGGAGAACACCCCGGTAGGCATCAGGGACTATTGCGACAGCCTCCAGGCCTTTCGCCAGGAGGGCAAGCGGATCGGGAGCGTCGTCATCAATGCGAATCCCTTCACCCTGGGTCATCTCTATCTGGTCCGCCAGGCGTTGCGGCGGTGCGACTGGCTGCATGTTTTTGTGGTTGCCGAAGACGCTTCCACCATGCGCTACGCGGATCGCCTGGACATGGTGCGCGCCGGCCTGGCCGGAATGGCGCGGGTCACCGTGCACGGCGGCTCCCGCTACCTGATCTCCAGGGCCACGTTTCCCGGCTACTTCATCAAGGACACATGCATCGTGGAAGCGTGCAGCACGGCCATGGACCTGCTGATGTTCCGCAAATACATTGCTCCGGCGTTGGGCATCACCCACCGTTTTGTCGGCACCGAGCCCTTTTGCGAACTGACGCGCAAATACAACGAAGACATGTTCGGCTGGCTGGAGAGCGCGACCGAAGACGGCGCGCCGATCCAGGTGGTTGAGATTCCCCGCCTGGAAGTCTCCGGCCGCGCCATATCCGCCAGCGATGTGAGGCGTCAGCTCGCCCAGGGCGACTTCGCGGCAATGTCCACTCTGGTTCCCGCCACAACCCTCTCCCACCTGCGCGCCCGCTATGCCGTGTGCTTCCGGCCGCGGGTGGATCGTGGCGCACCGGAACTGCTTGAGGTGAAGTAGGTGGAGATCAAGAAAGAAGCCATGTGCGGAACCCTGGAGTCCAACGATCTTCTCGTGAAGATCGCGCCCCGCAGCGAATTGGAGGTGGTCATTTCCAGCGAAGTGATGCGCCAGTTCGGCGTTCGCATCCGGCAGGTCGTCGAAGAAACCGTGCAGCAGATGGGCGTTACCCAGGGCCTGATTGTGATCGAAGACAAGGGCGCCCTGGACTGCACCATCCAGGCCCGGGTCCAAACCGCGCTGCTGCGCGCATGTGAATGCGAAGAGCTCGACTGGAGGGTCCTGTGATGCGGAAGCCGCGCCGCAGCATGTTGTTTATCCCCGGCTCCAACGCCGCCATGCTCAGCACGGCATTCGTTTACCGGCCCGACTCCATCATGTTCGACCTGGAAGATGCGGTCTCCCTGCGCGCCAAGGACTCCGCCCGCTTGTTGGTCTATCACGCGCTCCAACTCGGCGTTTATCGCGAGATGGAAACCGTGGTGCGCATCAATCCGCTGGATACTCCCTTCGGCATCAAGGATCTTGAGGCCGCCGTGCGCGGCGGAGCCGACATTGTCCGCCTGCCCAAGACCGACTCCGCCGAGGATGTGCTGCGGTTGGAGCGCGAAGTGGACCGCATCGAGCAGGAATGCGGACGCAAGCCCGGCTCCACGCGCCTCATGGCCGCCATCGAGAGCGCTTCCGGCGTCGTCAATGCGCTTTCCATCGCTACCGCCAGCCCGCGCATGGACTCCATCGCCCTGGCAGGCTTCGATTACGTGGTCGACATGCAGACCCAGCGCGGCGATGGCACCGAGCTTTTCTACGCCCGCTGCGCCGTTCTCCACGCCGCCCGCGCCGCCAAAATCGACGCCTTCGACGTGGTCTTTTCCGACGTCAACGACGACGAAGGCTTCCTGAAGGAAGTCGCTCTGATCAAGCGCCTCGGCTTCAACGGCAAATCCCTCATCAATCCCCGCCAGATCGAACTTCTCCATCAGGCCTATGCGCCCACCGAAGAGGAAGTGCGCAAGGCCGAGCGGATTGTGGAAGCCGCGGAAGAAGCCGAACGTGCCGGTCTCGGCGTCGTCTCGCTGAACGGCAAAATGGTGGATGCGCCTGTCGTCCTCAGTGCAAGGCGGATTCTCTATCTCGCCCGGCCCACTTACTCGCCGGCCTAGTGTCCCGAGTCAAAAGTTCGTTTCACAAATACTGTCATCCTGAGCGAGCGCAGCGAGTCGAAGGATCTGCATTTTCCGCAAGACCGTTGAGCCAATTTTCAAACTCGCCTAAATCCTTTTCCGAACCATAGCTATTTTTCGATAGTCGACATAAGAAAG
>JAATFE010000145.1 GCA_015655365.1 Terriglobales bacterium | reverse complement strand
GGTGTCTTCGAGGTAGTTTTCTCCATCGGCCAGCCGCTTTCCGACGGCTTCGGCGCCATTCTGGCTCAAATGGGCAATTTTGTCCGCATGTTGCTGCCCGCGGGTTGGATTCAATCGCTTCTGATGGATGGCGCCTGGAAGGGCATCTCGTCCGTGCTGGTGTTCTTGCCCCAGATTCTGCTGCTGTTTCTGTTTATCGGGATACTGGAAGACTCGGGATACCTGTCTCGCGCCGCGCTCATTGCCGATCGCGTGATGCGCACTATCGGGTTGAATGGCAAGGCCTTCATTCCCCTGCTCTCGGCTTATGCCTGCGCGGTTCCGGCCATCATGGCCACGCGCACCATCGAGAACAAGCGCGACCGGCTGGCGACGATCCTGGTCACGCCGTTCATGACCTGTTCGGCGCGGCTGCCGGTTTACATGCTGCTGATTGCCGCGTTCATCCCCAACACCTTCTACCTGCATGGCGTGATTGGGATGCGCACCATCGTGATGCTGGGGCTTTATCTGGCCGGGTTTGTGGGAGCCATGACGACCGCATGGCTCCTGAAAAGCTCGATCCTCAAGTCCAGCGATGCGCCGTTCATCCTGGAGCTGCCGCAGTACCGCATGCCCACGCTGCGTTCGCTGGCCCTGCGCCTGGTGGACCGGGCAAGAGTCTTCCTGCGCCAGGCTGGCACCATCATTCTGTGCGTCACCATGGCCTTGTGGGTGATGGCTCACCTGCCGGTGCTTTATACAGCCACCGGCGCTTACGCTACACCGGAGCTGGCCGACAGCGTGATTGGCCGCATGGGCCACTTTATCGAGCCGGCGATCGCGCCCCTGGGCTTCAACTGGAAGATCGGCATCGGATTGCTTTCCAGCGTGCTGGCCCGCGAAGTGATGGTGAGCACGATGGGCACGCTCTACGGCGCGGACGCCGATACCCACGCCCTGAGCCTGCAAACCGCGCTGCACCATGACATGACGCTGGGCGGCGCTATGGCGCTGATGATCTTTTTTGCCTTCGCCATGCAGTGCACTTCGACCATGGCAGTGGTACGCAGGGAAACCAACAGTTGGAAGTGGCCGGCGGTGCAGTTTCTCTACATGCTGGCCATGGCCTACGGCGCGGCATTTGTCGTGAACCACGTGGTAATGGCCTTCGGCGGATAGAATGCAGCAAATGGATCGAACGTGTTTCAGGCTGCTGCTTTCAGGTTTTCTTCTTCTGGCCGCCGCTGCAACCGTCTCTGCACAACAGCCGATGTCGCTTGCAGACGCTGGCCTTCGCGGCGAAACTCTCTATGAGCAATCGAACGCCGGCGCCCTGGTTCTCGTGGTGGTGCGCAATCACGAAGTGCTGGTGAAGGCCTACGGCGAAACATTCCCGGGCGGCGGACACCCCGCGGATTCCCATTCCCTCATTCGTCTCTGCTCCATATCGAAGGTCTTTACCACCGACCTGCTGGCCAGGCTCGCCGCGGAGGGAAAAGTCAGCCTGGACGATCCTCTCCAGAGCTATGCTCCGCCCGGAAAAGTGGTGCCCCTGAGACTCGGTGGAACCCAAATCACCCTGCGCGATCTGGCCACCCACACCGCCGGATTGCCGCGCGAGGTGAGCGCCTATCCGGCCAAAGCACCGCATTTCACATTCCCCGGCTATGCTCTTCGCTGGTCGTGGCTGCCCAAACAAAAACTGATCTCGCCACCGGGCACGGCCGCTCTCTATTCCAACGTGGGCTACGACTTCCTTGGCGATGCGCTTGCGTCTGCCACCCACGAAAGTTACGCCCATCTTTTGCACGACAGCCTGTTGCAGCCGCTGGGCATGTGGGATACCACACTTGTGCCTTCCAGCGAGCAGTGCGCCCGGCTTTTGCGCGGAACCGGAAAAGAAGGCCCCTGCACCGACACGCAGCCCTCCGGCGCCAGCGGTGGCGTTTATTCAACCGCGTCGGACATGGCCAAGTTTCTCCAGTACCTGCTGCATATTTCCGGCGCCCCGGCCCAGCCGGGCGCTGCCCTTGCCGTAGTGCTCAGGCCCCAGCAGCTCAAATCGGTTCAAGGGCTGAATCACGCGGGCGATCCTACGGGCATTGGCCTGGGATGGATTCAAATCGGCGATCCGGACAGCCCTTCGATGACGATGGAGAAAACCGGCGG
>JAATFE010000518.1 GCA_015655365.1 Terriglobales bacterium | reverse complement strand
CAGTAAGCGCGTCGGCGACTGTCTTGAGTTTTGCGTAGAAGACAGCGGCCCCGGCATCGATGCCCTCGACCTGCCCCTGATCTTCGAGAAGTTTTATCGCGGCAAAAAAAGCGGAGGCAAAGGCTCAGGAATGGGCCTTGCCATTACTCGCGCCATTCTCGCGGCGCACGGCGGCGGCATCGAGGCTTCCAGCGTTCCAGGGCAGGGAACCAGCTTCCGTTTCTGGGTCCCGCTGGTCGAAAAGGAACCGTCCAGCGCGGAGAAAGCTCCGCCCGCACTGGACAATTCTTCTATTTAGGCTCTCCGCTCCAGTCGCAGGCGATCTCGCGCCGCTGTTCGGAGCTCTCCCTGGCCCACTCCATCAGCCGTGCCACCTGCCATGCGGCCAATGTCGGCACCGGGCTGGCAGCCTTACCGAGCAGTGCATCGCGCACGCCTGCGTAGTAGTGCCGATAGTCGCCGGGAACAGATTCGACCGGCCGGGTGACGATGCCGCCATCCACGTCCACGGCCAGCGTGCCCCAATTGGCTGCTGTTTCCTGTCCCCAAGCCGGATCGGCGATGCGCGTTACCTTGCCGAGCGCGGCTTCCTGGGGGTCGGGAGCGATCTTCACGAAGTTTCCCTTGGTGCCGCGCAGATGGAAGCGCGGACGCTCCAGCGAGGAGAGATAGTTGGCGCTGAGCGTTACCCAAAGTCCGGGGTACCGCAGCCGCACCGTAAAGGAATCTTCGGAGCCCTCGCCGTCGCGCTCGCGGACGAGTTCGGCGCTCACAGCCTCGGGCTTTCCAAACAGCACAATAGCCTGGTCCGCGAGATGCGTGCCCAAATCCAGCAGCAGTCCGCCCCCCAGGGCGGAATCGTCTTTCCAGGCCACCCGGTTGGTCGTGCGCCAGCGGTCGATGGTGGACTCGAAATGAACCAGGCACCCGAGAGAGCCTTCAAGTAATAGCTTCTGAATTGTCTGGAACTCGTTATCCCATCGACGGTTATGGAATGGAGAAAGTAGCACGCCCTGGGCTTTTGCTAGGTTTATAAGCTGAGCAATTTGCGCCGAAGTCACGCCCATTGGCTTGTCTACGACTACATTTTTGCCCGCTTCCAGTGCCTTGCGGGTTACATCGAAGTGCGTGCCGTTGGGGGTGGTTACTACGATCAGGCCTAAGGAGGAGTCGGCCAGCATCTCTTCCAGCGAACGATACGTGGTGATGCCCGGATAGCGCGCGGCGCAGTTGTTGGAACTGCGCTCCATTACCGCAGCCAGTTCCAGGCCCTCGACGGATGAAAGCAGCGGGGCATGAAAGACGCGCCCGCCGAAGCCAAAACCTACCAAACCCACTCGAATCATAAGTTACCCTCGTCAACCTTCGAGTTTATACCGGGTTTCCGCGAGGCGGTAGAGGCGTCGCCAGACGAGCCGGTTCATGGTAACCACCATCAGCGAGATGAGGATTGTGGCCAGCAGCAGGATGGGAAACCGGCCGCTGTCGGTGGCGGCATCGATCTGCGCGCCCAGTCCGATGGTTTGCAGGGTGCGGTCTTTCAAATGGGAGTATTCGGCAAAAACGGATGCGTTCCAGGCGCCGCCGCTGGCCGTGACCATTCCGGTGATCAGGTAAGGGAAGATCCCCGGCAAAATGAGCCGTGTCCAGCGCTGCCACCGCGTAAAGCGGTAGAGCGAGGCAACTTCGCGCAGGTCCGAGGGGATCGACATGGCTCCGGCGATTACGTTGAAGAGGATGTACCACTGCGTGCCGAGCAGCATCAGGGCTATGGAGCCGACCCCTAGCCCGCCGCCGATCTGGACCAGACCGATGAGCAGGATGGGGAAGAAGGCGGTGGCCGGGACCGAAGCCAGCACCTGGGCCACCGGCTGCACAATGCGGGCGAGCCGTGGGTTGAGGCCGATGGAGACGCCCACGGGGATTGTCCAGGCTGCGGAGATGAGCAGGGCGGCATTGACGCGCAGGAAAGTGGCTCCCGCGCCCTCCAGCAGCAGGCGCAGCTCCGCCCAGGTTACCGTCCGCAGCATAAGGAAGGCGTGCGCGGCACCCCAAAGGATGGCCGCCGTGGCGGCTGCGGCCACGAGCCAGAGCGCAGGAGAGATTTTGCGGCGGTCTTGCTGCTCGTCGAGCGGTCGAACCAGACGGCACTCCCTGGTTTGCGCCATGCGGTGGTAGATGGGCTCTTCGATTCGGTTCCAAACCCGACCGGGAAAGGAACTGAGCAGGGTGGACCTCTTGAGCAGCGTTAGAACCGGGGATGTAATGCGCTCCGCGGACTCGACCTGCTCGAACTTGAACTTGTCGCTCCAGGCAATCAGCGGCCGCCAGATCAGTTGATCGGTGGCGACGACAATGAGGATCACGACCGCGAAACCGGCCACCAATGCGCGCATATCGCCGGAGTAGGTGGCCGTTTGCAGGTAGCTGCCCAGCCCCGGCAATTGGAAATTCCGCTCGCCCATGGTGAACATCTCGCAGGCGATCAGGGCGAACCAGCCGCCCGCCACCGAGACGATCGAGTTCCATACCAGGCCAATGGCCGAATAGGGCATCTCAAGCTGCCAGAAGCGCTGCCAGGCCGAGTAACGATAAATCCGCGAGGCCTCGATCATCTCCCTGGGAATGCTCTTCAGCGAAGAGTAGAAGCTGAAGGCCAAATTCCACACCTGCCCGGTGAAGATCAGCAGGATCACGCCCAACTCGATGCCCATCTGGTGGCCCGGAATCAGCGCCACCATGGCCAGCACCACCGGAGGCAGAAAACTGAGCACGGGGATGGATTGCAGCACGTCGAGCACTGCGATCATATAGGGCTCTACGCGCGGGTTATAGGCCGCCGTGTAGCCGTAGGTGATGGCGAAGGTGAGGCTCAGCAGGTAAGCGATGCCGATGCGCACAATCGAGTAGAAGGCATAGACCGGCAAGGCGCTTATAGAGTGCGAAATGGGCACCACGGGAATCGGCCGGCCCAGCCAATAGGCTCCGGTGTTGACCACGGCGAAGAAGATGGCCAGCCCGCAGAACGCCACCCCCATGTCCGCGAAAAACGGCCAGGTGCGGCGAACGGTGACCAGTGATTGTGCCAGGGGGTGTTGGGTCTTCACTCAGCCTCCTCGCTGGCGGCGATCTCTTCTTCCTGCGCGTCGGGCAACACAAAGCGGCGGCGTCCGGCGTCGAAGTCAAACAGTTCGGCATACCGGCCCCAGGCCACGGCAGTTTCCATCTGGCGCAGGCACTCCTCCTCGCTGAACTGCTCGTCGAGCATGTCGAGGAAGAAGTCTTCCGGTACGGTGTGGTCGCTCTTGGTTTCCAGAGCGCGGCGGATCTGGCGTAGCAGCAACACGTTTCCAACGGCGGCGTCGCGGAAAAGCTCCTTTTGGCGCAGAATCTCGGAGTTGGCAAACTCCGTGCCGCTCTCCGTGATGGCGGCGTCGCCCTCTTCCACGATGAGGAAGCCAAGCAACTGGGCCGCATCCACAATCGGCAGCAAATCGTCGATCTCGAAGGCCAGGTCGTCGGCCAGGCGGTAGATGTCGTCGCGGCCGCCCTTGTCCAACAGCAGTTCGAGCAGGCCCGCCACTCCGCCGGGCCGCGCGTGGGGCAGCATCTGGTAGTGCATCTGGCGCTGGTCGCGAATCTGGGTTGTTTGCCCAGGCGCTTCGGTGGGGGCTGTGTCCGGTTTGGTCAGCACGGTATAGATGTAGTCCACCAGTTGGGTAAAGGGCGCGGCCTTGCGGTCCCTCGGCTGCGCCAGTTGCACCTTGAAGTCGGTGCGGACGTGCCCTGGGTTG
>JAATFE010000352.1 GCA_015655365.1 Terriglobales bacterium | reverse complement strand
CCCTTG
Organism: Terriglobales bacterium; assembly: GCA_015655365.1. Lineage (GTDB taxonomy): Bacteria > Acidobacteriota > Terriglobia > Terriglobales > Acidobacteriaceae > Telmatobacter. Next base: position 2,495 of record JAATFE010000352.1, on the reverse strand, counting down.
GCGTGTCGACGCAAGAATAAAAAACGTGCAAGAACGGTGGGTACATCCAGCATTGGACCCCATCAATCGATTTGGTTGGCGTTGCTAATACAATAAGGCCGAGAGGTCATTCCCCGTGAAGCGCAATTCGCTGGTTTTAACCGCCGTTCTCTTCATCCTGGCCCTCTTTGCCTGGGCCGGCTGGGCCAACTTCGAGTACCGCAAACAGGCTGCCGAACGGTCGATGGGCTCCAATGCTCAGGGCGAACTGGTGGCGGATAGCTCGGGCGCGGCGCACTTTCAGTCCCCGCTCCAGGGCAAGCCCGCGCCGGCCTTTGCGCTGGAGGACTTGAACGGCAAGAAAGTTTCGCTGGCCAGCTACCGCGGCAAAGCCGTACTCATCAACTTCTGGGCCACCTGGTGCGGCCCGTGCAAGATCGAAACGCCCTGGCTGATCGAGCTGCGCAATCAGTACGCGGCGCAGGGCTTTGAGATTCTGGGCGTCTCTGCCGACGACCTCGATAAGGGCGACCCGCAGAGGCTGAGCGACGATAAGAAGGAGATCGCGCACTTTGCCCAGCAGATGCACATACCTTACCCGGTGCTGATCGACGGCAACTCGCTCAGCCACGAATATGGCGGCCTGGATTCACTGCCCACATCGTTCTTTGTGGATCGCCAAGGCAATGTGGTGGAGACGCAACTGGGATTGACCTCGAAGGACGACATCGAAGCCAAGATCCGCAAGGCGCTTGGGGCAGGGAAGTGAGCGAGTTAGCGGAGCTCGCGGTGTTAGCGGCGTTAGCGAGTTAGCCAAGGGATTGAGGGTAGTGAAGAATGTTCAGTAGAAAAGTTGGAATTCATGCCGCGGCGGCATTGGCTTTTGGGCTTGCTGCTCTCCTGACTCCGGGCCGGATTTGTGCGCAGGGCCGTTCCATTGCGAAGGCCGCGGCTGTCGAGTATCTCTTCCCCGAGCAGATCACCGTGCCGGCGGGGAAGGCCAGCTCTGTGGCGCTGCATTTCCGCATCGCTCAAGGTTTGCACATCAACTCCCACTCGCCCAAGGAAGAAGAGCTGATTCCTACCGCATTCTCCATTCCCGAGGGCTCCGGAGTGCGTCTGGAGCAGGCTAACTACCCGTCTGGAACCGACATTACTCTGCCACTCGACCCCAAAACCAAGCTCAGCGTCTACACCGGAGATTTCATTATCCAGGCACGCATCGTGGCCACGGCGGGCGATCATCTGGTTGAGGCCAGGCTGCGCTACCAGGCCTGCGACAACAGCGCCTGCATGCCGCCCAAGACGATCACCGTACCAATCGACGTGATTGGAAAGTGAAAGAACAGCCGCTTGCCCGCGTTTTTCCGTAGCCTGTAAAGCCACTTTGATTGTGAGTCGGGATTCATGGGCCTGAAAGCCCATGTTCCCTCCGGTGTGCGTTCCGAGAAGCCCTCGACCTAGAAGGGCTCGTAGAGAGATGGATGCTTGTCGATGTCCACCTCGACCCAGCTCTCATCCCAGTGTTCGAGCGTGAGCGACCAGCGCGCCTTTTCTCCCTTGACGTAATCGTCGACGTCCGGGAAAAGCTTGCGAATCAACTGGCTGCGCGTGTATTCCGGCTTGGGACGTTTGTCTGCCGGAGGCGCGACGATGACGATGGCAAAATCCCAGGAGGGGCTTACCTGGTGAATGGCCCTGGTATAAACGGTTTCGCTGATCACCTGGCCATGCGCCTTTTGATATTGCATGATCGGGAAGTGATACTTTTTGTAGAGTGCGAGCCACTCGTCCTGTTTGCCGGGGGGAACCTTGTAGAAGTCGACCGCTACGGTGTTCTGTCCGTCCCCCATACCGATGGTCGCTTGTGCGCTGGCGGGTGAAGGCAGGACGACGGGCAAGGCCAGGAAGGCAACGAGCAGCCCCAGGGCGAACTTGCTGAAATTCGTTTGCATCTTCGTATTCTCCTTGAGTTGAGATGAACTCGGTTCGCGCCCCAAGATAACGGCGGAGGAGAAGTCGGTGCTTCCCCAGGTCCCAAAAGCGGGACCTGGGCCACCCGTCACCCGTGCATTGTTTGCCTGCTTACAAGAAAAGCAAAAGCAGGTCCTTCGACTTGCTTCGCTCACAGAATGATAGCCGTGGAGGAAGCCGGACAACGCTTATGCGAGCGATCGGCGAGCGTCTGCCGCACCGCAGGTGCCCGCATTATTTGGTTTTCTGGACCTTGGCCCAGGAGTCTTTGAGCGGGAGGGTGCGGTTGAAGACCGGATGGCCGGGCGTGGAGTCGCGATCGACGCAGAAGTAGCCGACGCGCTCGAACTGGAAATGCTGCTCGGGCTGGGCGCTTGCCAAAGAGGGCTCCAGCTTGGCGCCGGTCAGGGTTTCGAGGGAGTTGGGGTTGAGGTTGTCGAGAACGTCCTGGCCTTCTTGCAGGTCGTAAGGATCGGCCTTGGCGAAGAGGTTGTCGTAGATGCGGATTTCGGCGGAGATGGCGTGGGCGGCCGAGACCCAGT
>JAATFE010000428.1 GCA_015655365.1 Terriglobales bacterium | reverse complement strand
TCAACAGAAAATGCCGTAAACTCAGTCAGGAGCATTACCCCCTTTGAAATCCGGATTTGTTGCCATTTTGGGCCGGCCCAACGCCGGCAAAAGCACGCTGCTGAACGCCTTGACGGGCGAAAAGGTGGCCATTGTTTCCGCTAAACCGCAGACCACCCGCAACCGCCTCGCCGGGGTGGTGGAGGTCCCGGCGCTCAAGGGCGTACATCCGGCGGCGCAGATCGTCTTTGTCGATACGCCCGGCGTGCACAAGCCCGGCTCGCACTTGGATCGCCGCATGTTGCAAGAGGTTTACGAAGCGCTGGAGACCCGCGATCTGGTCCTGGTGTTGATGGATGCAACGCGCCGGGTGCAACTGGAAGCGGTCGTTGCGCCGGTGGTCGAAGGCGATGGTTCTGAGGTTTCCCAGGTCCCAGAAGCGGAACCCTTCGATACGCTCAGGGCAGGCTCTGGGGCACCCAGTGCCCCGGCAGTCCCAACCGCTCCTCGGAATGAGCGCACCAACTGGGCCAGCGAAGACGAGTTTCTCTTTGGCCTGATCCGCAAGGTCGACTGCCCGGTTTTCCTGGTGCTGACCAAGATCGACTTGGTGCCCAAAGACAACCTGCTGCCGCTGATCGATTCGCTGACCAAGCAGTTCAACTTTGCCCAGATCATCCCCATCAGCGCCCGCAAGCGCGACGGGCTCGACCTGCTGACCCGCAAGATCATCGAGGTCCTGCCCGTCGGAGAGCGCTATTACCCCAAGGACCAGTACACCGACCAGCCGCAGCGCTTTATGGTGGCCGAGTTGATCCGCGAAAGCATCCTGGTGGAGACCGGCGAAGAGGTTCCCTATGCTTCGGCGGTGGTGATTGAGCGCTTCGAGGAGCCCGCGCCCTCCCGACCGCAGAAGAAGGGCGCTGTTCCGGCCAAGTTGCCGCTGACCCGCATTGCAGCGGCCATCTACTGCGAGCGCGATGGGCAGAAGGCGATTCTGATCGGCAAGGGCGGATCGAAGCTGAAGGAGATTGGAACCGGCGCACGGCGGCAGATCGAGTCGCTGCTCGGAACCCGCGTCTACCTGGAACTGCATGTGATCGTCGAGCCCAACTGGCGCGAGTCGAAGGGCTTTGTCGAGTTGCTGGACTGGCGCAACCAGTTGGAACGGCTGGCCGGGGATCAGGTCGTCGACAAGCAAATCGGCGAAGACGAATAAAGCACTGTAGGTGTGGAGGGCGGGAGCCTCAGGCTCCCCGCACCTTGCCTCTGCCGCTGCTCTTGACCGCGTACATGCGCGTGTCGGCCGTGCCGATGACGGCATGGATGGTGGTGCCGTCGACCGGGGCCGTCGCCAGGCCGACGCTTGCGCTCACCTGCAAATCAAGCCCATCTTTCATGGAAAAATGAGTTTTCATCAGCGCACCGTGCAGTTCGGCGGCCTGGGCCAGCGCGGCTTTCATGCTCGTTTCGGGCATCAGGATGACGAACTCGTCGCCGCCGTAGCGGAAGCACCAATCCTGTCTGCGGCTCAGTTCCTGGAGCCGCTGCCCGGTGCGGGCCAGCAACTCGCTGCCCACCAGGTGGCCGTGGGCGTCGTTGACCAGCTTGAAGCGGTCCAGATCGAGGAATGCCAGGCTCACCGGCAGTGCCAATTCGTTGCAGCGCTCCAGTTCCCGGCCCAGAACGTCATACAGATGGCGCACGTTGTAGAGGCCGGTAGTGTCGTCGGTGATGGTCAACTGCTGGATGCGGGCTACGTCGCGCGCGTTCTCGATGGCGATGGCGGCATGGTCGGCCAGAATGTGCAGGAAAGCGATGGTGTAGTCGGTCATTTGACCGGGCCGGGGGTTGAAGATTTCGATCACCCCGTGGGTTCCTTTGCGCCCGCGCAACGGCAAAGCAATCGCGGAACGCACTTTGCGCGGCGCGCCGGTCTGCTCCTGGTTCAGCCGCGGGTCGTGCTCCGCCTCGGGAACGATCAGCGTTTCGCCGTGCTGCGCCACCCAGCCGGCCACTCCCTCACCGACCTTGACGCGCAGATCGCGGAGCGCGGCGTGCTCTCCGCCGGAGGCGATGGCGTAGTG
>JAATFE010000434.1 GCA_015655365.1 Terriglobales bacterium | reverse complement strand
TTGACCAATTGATTTTGTACCTTGGGTTCGTGCTATCCCAGGTCTCAAAAGCGAGACCTCCACCCCACGGACGAAAACCTATCCGTGGGGACCCCGGACCGGGGGCACCCAGTGTTGGTACCGCTTCATGCGGTCAGAGATCTGGATCTACCGGCCCTATCTGCTCAACAACCAACCCGTCGAAGTGGAAACCATGGTGGATGTGGTTTTCGTCTTGACGCGCTAAGCAGCGCGAAGATTGGGGCAGGCGGAAACTATCCGCCTGCCAGCTTTTCGCGGGTCAGCTCATTCCACGTGGAAATGGCTTCGGGCATGGGCGGGCTGAGCAGGCCCGGAGCCACTCCCTCGATCACTCTTTGCGGGTCGACGGTGCCATTGGAATCGCGAAGCGCTCCCTTGACCCAGCCAATTGCGACCAAGCCATTGCGCCCGGTGAAGGTCTGCTCGATATAGAACCACTTCTCGTCCCAGCAGACGATTCGCGAGGTGAGCGAGAAGGCGGAAAACAGGGGCAGGGAGCGGCGATAGGTGATCCACACCGCGCCCACCAGCGGCTGCCAGCGGGAGCGGATGATGTGGCTGAGAAACCGGGTGCGAGCCAGCAGATGGGTGCGCGCGTAATCCATGACGTTGAGATAGCGCGCGTTGTTCATGTGCATGTTGAGGTCGATGTCGTTGGGCCAGACGCGCATGTGCAGCCGGTCTTCGTCCAGAACGCCCAAGCGGGCAAGCGGGCGCAGATGCTGGCGGAGGGCCAGACCCGGAATGCGGACAAAGCTGATGAAGTGAGACAAGGCCTGCTTCCTCGGGTACCGTGGAATCGGTTTTCAGTGTAGAAGATGGAGCCGGACTGGCGCGTTCCCCGCCCCATCGACGACAATCGTTCATGCCATGGGAAACCTATCTCGCCGCACCTTTCTGAAAACCGCCTCCGCCGCCACACTCGCCGCCGCTGCATTGCCTGGACTGGCCGCAACCCGCCGCCAGAGGGTTTTTATCGGCTCCAGCACGCCAGACGGGATTCTGGCTTATGACTGGGATCCGACGAGCGCCGAGCTGACGCCAGTCGGCGTCGCAGCCAAGCTTGCCAAGGTGGCTTGGATCGCTTTTTCGCCGGGGCACGAGTATCTGTACGCCGCCTCGGAGGTGGACTCCTACAACGGCAAGCCGACCGGCGAGGTGGCCAGCTTCAAGGTCGTGAACGGCGAGTTGCATCCGCTTTCCGCGCAGAACTCGGCCAGCGTGGGTACCTGCCACGTGGCCCTGGACCATAGCGGATGTGTGCTGCTCTCCGCCGACTACAACGGCGGCAGCGCAGCCAGCTACCGGGTGACCGAAGGCAAGCTGAGCCCTGTGGTTTGGAGCGAGCACTACACCGGCCACGGCCCCAATGCCGACCGGCAGCAGGCCGCCCACGCGCATTTTGCGTCGTTCTCGCCCGATAACCGCTTCGCCTATTTCAACGATCTGGGCGCGGACTGCATCCACATCTACAGCCTGAATGCTGCCACAGCCATGCTGACGCCGGCCGGGACTTACCAGGCAAGACCGGGCGCCGGCCCGCGCACGCTGCGCTTTCATCCCAACGGACACACCGCCTATTGCGTGAACGAACTGGATTCGACGGTGGACGTTTTGGAGTGGAGCAAGGCCAACGGAAACCTGACGCCGGTGAAGCGCATCGATCTGCTGCCGGCGGGCTTCAACGGGATCAGCCGCGCCTGCGACACAGTCATTACCAAGGATGGACGGAACGTCTACTTTGCCAACCGCGACAAGGATTTTCTTTACAGCTTCCGAGCCGACGCGAAGACCGGCAGCCTGACGCCGATGGCCCGGACCAGTTGCGGAGGAAAGATTCCGCGCAACTTTACCCTGGACCCGACGGAGCGCTGGATGCTGGTGGCCAACCAGGACTCGAACCTGCTCAGCGTCTTTGCGCGCGACCCGCAGACCGGAACGCTGGCCGATGTGGGCAGAAGCGTCGCGGCGGCTGCACCGATGTGCATTCTGTTTGTTTGAGTCTGGTTTCGTGCTCTCCCAGGTCCCTGGATTAGTCGTACAAGTTTTCTAGCTTTTGCGGCTCGGGGCGACCTGGGAAAAGACCAGCGCCAAGGCCGCGCCCAGCAGTGGACTGAAGAGCAGAAAAGCCGTGGCCAAGTTCAGCGAATGGACCAGCGCCTGGGTGGCGGGGTTGCCGATGGCGAGGCCTTCGTACTGCTTCCAGGGGTCGAGCGTCTCCGGCGCAGGGGC
>JAATFE010000174.1 GCA_015655365.1 Terriglobales bacterium | reverse complement strand
GCGGGAAACAGCGTGTCCCCCAGCGCGGCCAGCGACCCCGTAACTCCGACGATCATCACCACAAAGATCGCCGCAACGGCTCCGAAGGGTGCGACGAGGTGAATGGTCCCGCGCAGATACCCATGGCGGCGGCTGAGCAGGTGCGCGGTCAGGGTGAGTGCGCCCAACAGCAGCAGGGTGTTGGCCAGGTGCAGCGCCAGGTATGCCGGACGCAGCGGCGACTGGCTCTGCGCCGTCAGCCCCAGCTTCACCAGCAATGCGCCCAGAATGGCCTCGATCAGCGTGAACGAGACCGCGGCGATAGCCGCGGCCCGAGCCAGATGCCCGCGCACCGTGCCCGCAAGGGTCCACGCCAGCAGTCCCACAACCAAAAAGAACGAAAGCCCGCTGGTGATGCGGTGGGTGAACTCGATCATGGTGTCCACGCGCGCCGAGTATTGCAGCACGGTGCCGTTGCACAGCGGCCAATGGTTGCCGCACCCAGCTCCCGAGCCGGTGGCGCGCACCAGGGTTCCCCACAGAATCACGGCGATGAAGTAGACCAGCACCCCCCACGCAAAGCGGCGCAGGGCGGGCGAAGGCAGGCGTTTTGCAGTTACGGGAACGGCGGCAGTCGGCATAAAAGATGGCTTCCTCTGGAACCCACCAGTGTAATGCAAGTAGCCTCGGGTGCAATTGGAACTTGAAGGCATTCTCGCGGCGGAGCTAGAATACGTCTTACCTGGAGGTAAGGCGTATGGGGAATTCGGCAATCATGAGTTCAAAAGGCCAGTTGGTTGTTCCTGCTAATTTGCGCGATGAGCTGGGGTTCAAGCCGGGCGTTCGGGTCGTCTTCAAGAAACAGGGCAGAGGGTTGTTCATCGAACCTGGTGGTTATGAGGCGGTTATGTCCCTCTGTGGGAAGTACGCCGGTCTCCCTTTGGAGCAGGATTTGACCGAGGAACGGCGCAAGTGGGATGAGCGACTGGAGGCCATGTGAAGCGCTATGTCCTCGACGCGAATGCGGTGATGCGCTTTCTCCAAAAAGGTCCTGGGTACGAACGGGTAGGCGCGTTGTTCAAGTTGGCGTCAACAGGTGAGATTCAGCTTTTGATCTCTGTGGTCAATCGCGGCGAGGTCTTGTATACCCTTGCGCGGCGTTCCGGAGTTCAACAGGCTTTGGAGGATTTGAAAATTCTTGCCGGATGTGTGGAAGAAGTGGACGTTCGTCCAGAAAATGCGGAAGCTGCTGCGATTCTGAAGCTCCGTTACAAGCTCGGCTTTGCCGATTGTTTTGCCGCCGAGCTGGCCACGCGCACAGGCGCCACGCTGGTGACCGCCGACCCCGAGTTTGCCAAACTCGGCAAGCAACTGAAAATATTGGCCCTGCCGCGGCATACAATATAGTTGCGCGACAGGGCCAATTGTTCTAGCGGAAAATATCTACCGCTTACTCGCTAAGCAGCCTTACCACGTGGTTGACGATAATCAGATCCTCGGCCGGAGGAATGACGCGCACCGTGACCGGGGAGTGGTCGGCCGAGATGGTGGCTTCGCCGCGGATGTTGTTCTTGGCCGGGTCCACAATGATGCCGAGAGCACCGAGCGCTGCGCAGATCTCGCCGCGTGCGGCGATGTCGTTCTCGCCGATGCCGCCGGTGAAGACCAGCATGTCCAACCCGCCCAGTTCGGCCACAAAGCTGCCGATCCACTTGACCAGCGTCCAGTTGAACTTGTCCACGGCCAGCCGCGCTTTGGCGTTGCCCGCGTTGATCGCGTCGCGCAAATCGCGCATGTCGTTCGAGAGTTCGCTCACGCCCAGCAGGCCAGCCTTCTTGCTGGCCACAATCTCCAGTTGATCGGCGGCTTCTTTCGCGGTCATGCCCGCATCCACAAACTTGCGCAAGATGAAGATCAGCACGCCCGGATCGATGTCGCCGGTGCGGGTGCCGCTGATGATGCCGCCGGTCGGCGTCAGGCCCATCGAGGTATCCAGGCACTGTCCGTGCAGAATCGCCGAGATGGAAGCGCCGTTGCCCAGGTGGGCCACAATCAGCTTCTCCGGAACCTTGGGCTCAAGCTGGTACACAATCGACTCATAAGAAATTCCATGCGCTCCGTAGCGGCGAACGCCCATGGCAGCATACTCCGAAGGAATCGGCATGTGCTTGGCCACTTCCGGCATGGTGCGATGGAAGTAGGTATCGAGAATCACGAAGTTGGGAGTGCCGGGAAACTGGCTCAGCGCCTCGCGCATAATGTAGACGGCGATGGGCGTGTGCAGCGGCGCAAAGGCCGTGTAGCTCTCCATCTCGTCGATCAGTTCGGGCGTAATGCGCTGATTGTCCTGCACCGTCGGTCCGCCGGAAACCATGCGGTGCCCGATGGCCAGGGGAGTCGGGAAGGTGCCGGAGTGCAGCGCGTCTGAAACCAGCTTGAAGGCGACCGAGCGATTGGGCAGCGCCGGAGTCTCGTCTACGAGCTTCTTGCCGTTGGCGTCCTTGATCCAGAACTTGCCCAGATCGGTGCCGATGCCGTCTACCGCGCCCTCCACGAGCTTGGTGCGTTCGCCGTTGCCGGCTTCGTAGACTGAAAACTTGATGGAAGAAGAACCACTATTCAAAACCAATACGGGCAAAGACGCCATGAAGATAAACCTCTGTTTTGAGCTGAAAAAGTCAGCGAGTTAAGGAACCTCTGCATGAGATTCGATTGTGTCAGGGTACGGTTTTGGCCGTACCGTAAAGCCTCAAATTCAAAAAGCCTTTTCAGGCCGCGGAAAAACTCTGCTTGCTCCAGAAACGCTTGTGTTCTGTAACAGGGCATGACTTTAGTCGTGCCGCAACTACAATCAATTCAACGTGGGCTTTAGCCCCTGTGGCAATGTCTGTTTGACCGTGACAACATGCTAGGAGTCTCTTCCGAGGTCCCGAGCATGTTGTCACGGATGGACAGTCTCCGCACGATGCGGAAACTGTCCTCAAGCGAGTTAACACTGGGTCCAGCGCCAATCCCGGATTTCGGGCAGGTCGTCCCCATTTTCGGCCACATACAGGTGATGGCGCTGAATAGCCTCTGAGTACCATTGTTGCGCCGCATCGGCCATTGGCGCCAGTCGCTTCACGCGTGTAATCGCGTCCAGCGCCAGTTGGTAGCGGTCGATGTTGTTCAGCACGCACATGTCGAAGGGCGTCGTTGTGGTGCCCTCCTCCTTGTAGCCGCGCACGTGAATGTTGTCGTGGTTGTGCCGCCGGTAGGTGAGCCGGTGAATCAGCCACGGATAACCATGGAAGGCGAAAACCACCGGCGTTCCAATCGGGAACAGGCGGTCGAACTCCTCGTCCGGCAGTCCGTGCGGATGCTCGGCCTGTGGTTGCAGCGCCATCAGGTCCACCACATTGACCACGCGGACGCGCAAGTCGGGCACTCTCGCGCGCAGCAGACAAACCGCTGCCAGCGTTTCCAGCGTCGGCACATCGCCGCAGCAAGCCATCACCACTTCGGGGTTACCCTCGTCGTTCGAGGCCCATTTCCACTCGCCCACGCCCGTGGTGCAGTGGGCGATGGCCTCGTCGATCGAAAGCCATTGCGGCGCGGGCTGCTTGCCGGCCACAATCAGGTTGATGTAGTTCTTGCTGCG
>JAATFE010000139.1 GCA_015655365.1 Terriglobales bacterium | reverse complement strand
GCCTATCACATCACGGGCATTGCCCCGGAAGGCGCCGGTGCGCAGCGCGCCATGCGGGCAGCCATCAAGGACGCCGGAATCAAGCCGGAAGAAGTGGGTTATGTGAATGCCCACGCCACTTCCACGCCGGCCGGCGACGGCAACGAATCGCGGGCCATCGAGCTGGTCTTTGGCGAGCACGCGTTCAGCCCCAAGTTCAAGGTCTCGGGCACCAAGTCCATGACCGGCCACTTGCTGGGCGGCGCGGGCGGCCTGGAAGCCGGCATCACCGTGCTGGCGCTGCAAAACCAGATGCTTCCGCCGACCATCAATTTGGAAAATGTGGACCCCGCCTGCCGGTTGGATTACGTGCCCAACAAGCCGGTGGCGCACAACTTCGATGTGGCGCTGTCGAACTCGTTCGGCTTTGGCGGCATCAACGCCACGCTGATCATGAAGCGGTGGACGGAATAAGAGACAGCCTCTAGCTGCTAAGTCTTTGACTGCATGAATTCGTACCAGCTTGGGTGCCCCAGAGCCTGCCCTGAGCTTGTCGAAGGGTCTCGCTTTTGAGACCTGGGATAGCACGAACCCAAGGTACGAAATCAAATGGTCAATAACCTAGCCCGAAAGACAAAAACAGCGCGAATCCCGATGGGATTCGCGCTGTTTTGTGTTTGGGGCCGATTCTGTTATCAACCTGTGACGGCCGCGATGCCTACACCGATGAGGATGAAAATCACCCACCAGCCGAAGACCGCGACGTAGCCCGAACTGCGCTTGAGTCCGGCCACAATCGCCGTCCCCATGCCGAGCAGGACGAGTGTCCAGATGGTCACCACATCCAGGGAGCTCGCCAAGGTGTACAGAGCCTTGTTGGTCTCCATCGGATTGAGAAACGCGCCGAGGTTGGTGGGAGCGAAGTTTTTGATGTTAAACGACTCCGGCGCGGCCCCCGCGTAGATGACAACAACCCCCAGCAGCGACTTGACGATGGACGGCAGGCTGGCAAACATCCATACGGAGAAAATGCTTCCGTAGGTGGCCTTGCCGCCGAAGCCGAAATTGATGGTTCCCCACAGGCCGACCGAGAGCAAAGCGACGCCCGCCAGCACCAGCAGCGGGTTGGCGATGAATATGCCCTGGGTGATCTTGAGAGAGATCTTGCTGCCCACCTCGCGCTGTTCCGGGGTGGCGTTGGCCATGCGCTCCGATGCCTTGGGATCGAGGCGGATCTGGTTGTCCACCACCTGCTGCATGCCGATCTTGGTGGCGACAGCAGCGAACAGGATGTAGCCGACCAGCACATAGATGAGGAACGGCGCCCACCAACTGCGATGTCCGCGCTTGATGTCTTCAAAGGTTGAGGACGGCGCGGTGAACGTGTTGGCCACGCGCTGCCACTGGGTCAGCCCAGGCGACTCGGGAACCGCCTGGGCCAGGGAATGAACTTCCATATCGCTCATGGTTTCGCCTTTCGAAAGCCGCTTGGGGCTTCTTCCCGATCTTGCCAGCGAGCCGCCGCCGGGACGCGCACGGCGTTCTCGATCCGGGAAATCGGTTGCGTTTATTCCCGCCAATGGAGCCAAAGAGTGCGGTTGCCCGAGATTGTAACCTTGAAAGGCAAAGCAAGTGCAATGAATTTCTTGGCACGCGGCTGGGGCGTGCAGAAGAGCCGTTTTTTACAGGCCGCGCGAGGCAAGATCGGCAGCGGACTTTTGCGGCTTCGGATTGCGGGGCCGCGCCAGGGACACATAGCTCTTGTAGACCGTGATGTGAAAGCAGGTCTGCTGAAACTCTTCTTCAACGTCGATTTTGCCGGCGCTTCCCAGGGGCTCAAGCCAGGCGCGCAGCCAGGCCAGTTCCTTGCGGCTTAGGCCCTGCTTGGCGATGTCGATGGTGGCGCCGGTCAAATGGGGGCTGGCGATGTCGCCCTCGGCCGGCGCGGCGTTGCCGTTGATTTCCATCAGCCGCTTCTGGTACTCGACCGTGCGCACCGCCGAGCTGACGATCAGCGGGTGGTGGAAGAGGGCCGCATGGGCGCGGGCCAGATCGGTGAGAAAATTTGCGGTCCACGGGCGGCAGTAGCGCCGATTCTCTGGCAGCGACGGGTTCACGGTAAGCATGGAGGAGGCCGGCACGGGGACCAGCATCTTGCGGGCGATGCGATCGGCGAGATCGTCGTCGTCCTGGATGCGCTCGAGGCCGTCGTCCTCGGTCTTATCGTTCTGCCGCACCAGCGATTCGTGAGAGCCGCGCAACGGCTGGGAAAGAGCAATCGTGGCCCTTTGATGCAACGAAACGGGTTTGACCGAGGGCTGCGGGGCGGGCGCTTTGGCCTCGACGGCGGGCTGCGCCGGGGGAGCCGTCGTGGGGCAAGAATTCGACGCCGGGCGCGCTTTCCGCGTGGACGCGCGAGCGGACTTTCTCGTGTTCGCCGGTTCGGCTGCGGGCTTGGTTATGGACCTGGTTACGGACCTGTCTGTGGACTTGTTTGCGCGGCCCGGCGCGGAGCGAGCCGCGGACTTGGCCGCATGGGCTGGCTGCGCAGAAGCAGGTTGTGTTTTCTTCGAGGGTTTCCCGGATTTGGGGGCTTCGGAGGATTTTGGCGAGGCCGCCGCCGGGGCGCTCTTATGCGTCTTCGCCGGACGAACAGGCAAACCATTGGCTGAGATTACGGTCAGTGCAGCCAGCACCAGAACGATGATTGCGATGCGCTTCATGAGAGAGCGCAGAGAAACCGGAGCAGCTCCAGTGTAGGCCGATGCGCAGCCGCTTCCGAGTACCTTTGCGGGTGCGGATTCGTCCGATAACAGGCAACCTGCAAATGACAGCCGTGAAGGCCAAGCCAGGCAGAGGCCCGGTCCTATAAAATTGCCGGCATCCAAAACATCAGGGAGTTTGCAGGGACATGACGGTTGCAAAGAGATGGGTCTGGCTGGTCGTCGTCGTACTCGTTGCCATCCAGGCAGCGCAGGTGGTCTACGTTGTGCATCGCGCGTCGCTCACCTGGGACGAAGGCGACCACATGTTTTCCGCCTACATGATGGCGCACACCGGCGATTACGGCTTGAACCCGGAGCATCCTCCGCTGGTCAAATTTCTCGCCGCGACGCCCCTGATCGGGCGGAATTTGTGGATTCCTCCTTTGCAGAATCGCGACTTCAAGACCGAAGCCTATTTGAGCGGCCGCGACTGGCTGGCCCGCAACGACGGCGACCGCAATCAAATCGTGTTTCAGATGCGGATGGCGGCAGGGCTTTTGGCGTTGGCCTTCACGCTTACCATCTTTTTTGCCGCCCGCGACTGGTTCGGCGACACGGCGGGGCTGATTGCGCTGGCCCTGGCCGTCTTCGATCCCCTCATCGTGTGCCATTCCGCGCTCGTCACCACCGACATCGGCGTCTCGCTCTTCTTCCTGGCCAGCGTGTACGCCTTCTATCGCTACGTGAAGCAGCCTTCGTTGCCGCGTCTCCTTTTTGCTGGAGTCGTGGCCGGACTGCTGCTGGCCACCAAGCATTCCGGCGTCCTGCTGGCGCCCATGCTGGTGCTGCTGATCGGCTGGGAACTGATGGTTGCGCCCAAAGAAACGCGGCGGCGTCTGGCGCTGCGCCTCGGCGGCGCACTCGCGGCCATTGTGGCGGTGGGTGTTCTGGTGCTGTGGGCCTTCTATGGTTTCCGCTATGCGGCGCGCCCGGCTGGCCTGGTGCTGAGCACCTCGCTAGCCGACTACGTTGCGCCGCTCAGCCGTTTCAATGCCGCGGCCATTCTGTTTTTTGCCCACTGGCACCTGCTGCCCGAGTCGTATCTGATGGGCCTAGTGGACGTGAAGCGCATGGCCCAGTTCTACCCCACCTTCATCTTCGGCAAGGTCTATACCCACGGCGTGTTGTGGTACTTCCCTATCGTGGTCCTCATCAAGGCCACGCTGGGCTTGCTGGCGCTTACCGCGCTTTCGTTCTTCGCCATCTTCACCGGCCGCCTGCGCAAGGGCCGCGAACTGGCCTACGTGCTCATTCCGGCCTTGTTCTATCTGGCGGTGGCCATCGCGGCGGGCATGAACATCGGCACACGCCACCTGATGCCGGCGCTGACCTTCGTCTTCATCCTGGCAGCCGCGGGCATCACGGCCCTGGCCGCCAGCAACAAGCGCTGGGTTTGGGTTGGAGCGGTGCTCCTGCTGGCTCATGTCGGCTCGGCTCTGGCCGTCTTTCCCAATGGCATGGCCTATGCCAACGAAGCCTGGGGCGGACCGAAGAACACCTATAAGCTGCTCAGCGACGCCAACGTGGATTGGGCGCAACAGCTTTACCAGGTGAAGGCGTGGCAGGACAGGCATCCCGGCGAGGAGTGCTGGTTTTCCTACTTCGCTTACCCGGTCATCGATCCCGCTGTCTATGGCATTCGCTGCCATCCGCTGCCCAATGTGGGAACCGGTTGGG
>JAATFE010000041.1 GCA_015655365.1 Terriglobales bacterium | reverse complement strand
GACGCCTTCCTGGCCCGGCTCGACTTCGATACCGAGGAGCGCGAGTCGATCCTCACGCTCATCAAGCTCCATTTGGAAATGTCCAACCATCTCCGCCGCGACATCTTCGATTTGGAAAACGTGCGCGGCTTTGCCGACAAGATCGGCAGCCCCATGATGTTGAAGATGCTCACCATCATGACCTACGCGGACATCAAGGCGGTCAATCTCGAGGCGCTGACTCCGTGGAAGGCCGAAAACCTCTGGCAGTTCTACATGGGCACCGCCAACTTCATGGATCGCAGCGTGGATGAGGTCCGCTACCGGGCCGCCATCGATCCCACCCTGCTCAACCGCATCCGCTCCATGATCCCCACCGAGCAGCACGAAGCCCTGAAGGAATTCCTCGAAGGCCTGCCCCAGCGCTACCTCCAGACCCGCCTCCCCGAGCAGATTCGCAATCACTTCCTCATGGCCCTCGATCTGGACAAGGACCCCGTCCAGTTGGACCTGCGCCCCCACCGCCAGCTCTTTGACTTGACGGTCATCGTCCGCGACCGCGCCGGGTTGTTTGCTGACGTGGCCGGCGCCCTGGCCGCTTGGGGCATGAACATCGTCAAGGCCGGCGCCTTCTCCAACGAGGCCGGCGTGGTTGTGGATAGCTTTCACTTCTCCGACACCTTCCGCACCCTCGAACTGAATCCCAGCGAGAAGGACCGCTTCCTGGCCTACCTCCACGACGTGGTGGCGAAACAGGTCAAGGTCGAGCAGTTGCTTGAGGCGCGCAGCCACATGGCCAGTGCCGAAAACCTCAAGGTCGAGGTGGCCACCAAGCTCAAGTTCGACTCGGAGTCCTCCAGCCATGCCACCCTGATGCAGGTGGTGGCTCAGGACATGCCGGGCTTGTTGCGCCAGATCGCCCTGACCCTGGCCGCCCATGAGTGCAACATCAAGGTAGCGCTGATCGACACCGAAGGCGACCGGGCCATCGACGTTTTCTACATCACCAGCCACGAAGAAAAGCTCACCGAAGAAGCGCAGCAGGCGCTCTGCGTGGACCTGACTGCGGCCCTCGAAGCCATGCGCACTCCCGCCCAGGCCTGACCCTCTGTCCTAAGCCCCGCCAACAAAAAATGCCGCACGGGAACCAGGAGAACCCCGGCCATCGCCGGAATTCGCCCGTTTCCCGTGCGGCAGACCTGAACCGTTTTAGAAGGTGATCTTGAGGGCGCCCTGGAAGATTCTGGCGCCGTAGCTTTGCGTTGTGGACGTGATTTGGCCGAATGTCTTGGCGTTCAAAGCGGTGCTCGATGCCAGGTATCCCGCCGTGCTCCCTGGAGCGGCAAAGTCCGGGTGGTTGAGCAGATTGAACGCCTCGAAGCGAAGATTGATCGCCAAGGATTCGTGCACCGGGAAGGAGCGCGTCAGCGCGCTGTCCACTTGAAGGAACTTGGGTCCCTTATACGCAAATCGCCCGGAGTTTCCGAAGGTGCCTGTTGGATTCTGTACAAACCCGCCCATGATTGCGGGGTCGAGATACTGTGCATTGGTTGCAGCGCCGCTCTTGATCTTCACATGCGAATAGATCAAGCTTGAGTTGGCCACGTTGGGCCGGTCGTTATTCACATCGATCAGAGAGTTGTCGACGCCCGAAGTGACCGTGAAGGGATTCCCGTCCGTGGCGTGAACCAGGGGCGAAATTTCCCAATGGTTGACCGTTCCGGCCAGCAAGCCGTGCAGGGAGTTGAAATGGCTCGATGCCACAACGGTGGAATTGAAGATGTCTCTAAAGTCGAATCCGCAACTCGATTTATCTCCCTTGATGTTGGATGGATCCTGAATCGTGATGGTGCTGACATCCGCGGCATTGTCGGAGATGTCGATGCAGTGCGACCAGGTGTAGTTGGCCAGGAAGACGAAGCTCGACGACACGCGATGCTGAATGCTGGCCACCATGCCGTGATAACTGGCATTCGCTCCAGCCATGACATACATCGAGCCGGTCCCGCCGCCAGCATACATCGGACCCTGCGTGGCATTGGCCCTGGTCAAAGCGAAGCGCACGGCATAATTGCCGGTCGTGGAACAAGCTGCCGATCCGCAAGTTCCCGGGATGTAAACAGCCGGATTCATCGGCAAACCATAAGGGCCAAATGCCGTTTCGTTTCCCACGTAGTCGACCTCGGCTTGCCAGCCGTGGCCGAACTCGCGCTGGACGCTTGCCGTCCATTGCATCATGTAAGGCGAGTGAAACTTGGTTGGCAGCACAATGTACTGCGATCCCTTCTGGAAGGCCACAGTCGACGTCGGTATCTGCGGCAGGGGGAAGGGATTGCTCGTCACGGCGCCATTCGACCAGGGACTGTCGAAGCTCATTGGAGCGCCAACCGGCGTGTTGTTGACCGTCAGGGCAAAAGGAGGATTCTGCTGGTTGCGCTGCCCGGTAAAGAGGTTGGGTTCGTCGTACACGATTGCCGCTCCCGCGCGGATTACCAGCTTGCCGTTTCCCTTGGGATCGAAGGTTGCCCCAATGCGCGGCGAGAACTGCCAGGGCGAGTTCTGCGTGAAGGCCTTCGGCACGCCCTTGTCGCCGTAAAAGAAGCTCCCGGCCGGCGCATTCGGATACACCGTGCTGAACTGGTTGTTCAGGAACGCGTTGTAGTTGAACACCGATCCGCGATTGAAATAGTCGGTTGCGACGAACTCCGGATCCCAGCGCACGCCGCCGGAAAGAACAATCTTGCTCGTCATGTGATAGGTGTCCTGAATGTAAAGGCTCGGAATCGG
>JAATFE010000116.1 GCA_015655365.1 Terriglobales bacterium | reverse complement strand
GCTGCTTGGCGACCTGGGTCACATCGACGCGCATGCCGCCGGAGAGATAGATGCGGCGGGCCAGATGGGTGAGGCCGGTTTCGACCTCCTCGGCGGATTGCTTGCCTTCGATGGCGCGCTTGAGCAGCGATTCGAGCACCGGGAGCAGAGATTGAGCTTCGTCGAGTGTGAAGGTCTTCATGGGAAATGCCCTGGGTCTTAGGATACGACGGATTGGGGAACAGGGAACAGGGAGAGACGTAAAGGCTCTGCTCTGGGTTTCTACTCCCTATTCCCTACTCCCTGCCTTTACCCCACTTGCAACATGCGGTCGAGGGCTACTTTGGCCCAGTGCTTGACGCTGGGACGGACCTGGATGTGGTTGACGACGCGGCCCTCAACGAGGTTTTCGAGAGCCCAGGCCAGGTGATTGGGGCTGATGCGGTACATGGTGGTGCAGAGGCAGCCGGTGTCGTCGAGGGTGATGACGCGCTTGCCTTGTTCGGCAAAGCGGCGGGCCATGCGGTTGACGAGGTGAATCTCGGTGCCGACCGCGAACATGGAGCCTGCCGGGGCGCTTTCGACAAGAGCGATGAGCCGCTCGGTGGAGCCGAGAGCGTCGGCCTTCTGGCAGACCTCCCAGCGGCACTCGGGATGAACGATGACCTGGATGCCGGGGTACTTGGCGCGGACCTGGTCGACGTGACTGGGCAGAAAGCGCTGATGGACGGCGCAGTGTCCCTTCCAGAGGAGGACGCGGGCGGCTTCGAGCGACTGCTTGGTTTGGCCGCCGGTGCTTTGACCGAGCTGGACAGCCCATGGATCCCAGACCGCCATTTGGTCGAGTGGAATGCCCATGGAGTAGCCGGTGTTGCGGCCCAGGTGCTGGTCGGGCAGTAAGAGAATGCGCTGGCCGCGGGCAAAGGCCCACTCGAATGCGCCGCGGGCATTGGAGGAGGTGCAGACCAAGCCGCCGTGCTCGCCGCAAAAGGCCTTGATGGCGGCCGCGGAGTTCATGTAGGTGAGGGGGACGAGGCCGTCGGTCAGGCCGAGGCGTTCGAGAGATTCCCAACAGGCTTCGACCTGCGAGATTTCGGCCATATCGGCCATGGAGCAGCCGGCGTTGAGGTCGGGAAGAATGACCTGCTGACCGGGATGGCTGAGCACGTCGGCGCTTTCGGCCATGAAGTGCACGCCACAGAAAACAATGTACTTGGCTTCGGTTTCGGAGGCTATTTTGGAGAGCTTGTAGCTGTCGCCGGTGGCGTCGGCGAAGCGGATGACTTCGTCGCGCTGGTAGTGGTGGCCGAGCAGGATGGTGGTGGCGCCGAGCTGGGAGCGTGCCGCCGCGATGCGCTCGTCCATCGTGTGGTCGGGAAGCGCGAGGTAGTTTTCAAGACTGCAAAGACTGCCAGCCTCCGGCGAGACCGCCGTCAAGTCGTCGAGAACCAGGTTCACTGTATTCCGCCTTCAGCCCAGACACGTCTCCAACGATTCGGGACGCCGGACGGGGATGTTGAAAGCTAACGCAGCTGCAGCGGATGCACTGACCTCTGTAGGGGGTCCCCATCCACGGGGATGTTGCAGCCCTTTCACATGAATAGATTCAGTGCCGGGCGGGAGGGATCGCTAAAAATCCGGCGCTCGAAAAACCGCATCCATTGCCCAATAGTGTAACGCAGGCGTAACAGTTGGCCCAAGCGATGCGCGGAGGGAGGGCGACGGTTTGTGAGCGCCGCGTGCGGGCAGGTATCATTGCTCTTCATGGTTATACCGCCAACAATTCAAGTTGCAAACCTGGGCATGGCCGATTCGCTGATCCTTATGATGCTGGCGCTGGTGGTCTTTGGACCGCGGCGGCTGCCGGAGATTGGGCGCAAGATCGGCAAGCTGATGTACGAGTTCCGCAAGGCGTCGAACGACTTCAAGTTCCAGATGGAAGAGGAGTTGCGCAACGCCGAAGATGCGGACCGCCGCAAGAAGGAAGAGGAGCGGCAGCGTGCGCTGGCACTGAGCGCTCCGGCCCAGACGCTCGAAGGAGC